>JBDSSP010000113.1:0-17896 GCA_039928735.1 Novosphingobium sp.
GAGCGGCACGAGAGCCATGTCTGCAGCTTTCAGCCAGGGCCGGATATCCTCCACCATGCCCCAGACATTGCAGCCATTGACTTCATGCAAGGCAATTACTTCGGGGCTTGGCTTGCGCCCGACAATATGCAGGCTGGCATCGGGGAACGTCTGGCGGATGAGCGGCAGAACCCGCGTCGCCGCGCGCAACGCAGCTTCGATATTGGGCGCATAATTCATCTGGCCCGTGAAGATCAGGCGGGGATAGAGAAAGGCGCGCATGCGGCTTTCAGGTTCGACTTTGGCCGGATCGAACCAGTCGCTGTCGATGCCGTTGGGCAGTACCCGAATATCGGCCATGGCGCGCTCTTGCGGCGAAAGGCGACTTGCGAACAGTTCGGCCTCGGCGGTCGAAATCAGCAGGCTGACGTCGGCGCGGGCGGCAAGCCGCGCCTCGTCCTCGCGTAAGAATTTGGCTTCGCGCGACTGGATCCAGCGCAGCGCCGGATGTTTCTTGGCAGCATAGGCTTCGAATTTCGCCGAATCCACGTCGACAAAATCGGCAATCACCCGACCCTTGAAGCTTGCGGGCACATATTGCCCCATCTGTCCGGAAAAAACGTAGATCGTCGAAATCGCATGCTTGGCGATGACCCCCTCCACATAGTTTGCCAGTCCGGGGTCGTGAAACGCCGTCAGGCTGACAGCCTGGCGAGCCGCCAGAGCCTGCACACCGGCGATTGCCATCGGCTTGGCCCGGCGTACCAGCTTGTAGCTTCGCGCCAAGGTTGCAAGCTCGACTTCTTCGGCCATGTCCATATCGTCATCAGCGAAGGTTGCGATGTGAAGCGGTGCCATCCGCGCGAGGCGTTTGACGATGTGGTGCGAACGGATTTTGTCGCCGCGATCGGGCGGAAACGGAATGCGGTGCGAGATGAAGAGAATTTCGCTCATCAACCGAGTCCCCGTGCAATCAGGGGCCCCATGCGATTTGCCAGCGCCAGTGGCAGGTGGCGCCACACGGCAATCTGAAGCGCGTGCCTGGCACTGGTCGGATCGGCATCGCGGGCTACGGTGCCCGGCGCTGTCCAGCTGGCATAGCTTAGCGGTACAGGCTCAAAGCCCCAGTTACGCTTGAAATCATAAGCGCCGCTTCCGGTCTTTGAACGGCCGAAATCGAAGTGGCTGCAACCGCGTCGCCGGGCATGCAGCATCAGTTCGAAATACATGCGGTCGTTGGCGCGCAGTTGGCGCGCAGCCCAGACACCGCCGCCCCAATAGGGCATCACCGCGCCGCGGTGGTAGAGCGAGAGCACGCTGGCGACTGGCCTGCCGTCATGGCTGACAGTCAGGATATCGGCGTCCTCCCCGAATTCGCCGAGCACCGCATCGAACAGCTTGCGCGGAAACACCGGCGTGCCGAGATTTCGCACGCTTTCGGCATAGACCGCATAGTGTGCCACACGATCGGCTTCCGAAGTGCCTACCGTAACTTCAAGCGGCTGCTCCAGGCTCTTCCGGACTTCCGCGCGCTGTTTGCGGGGGATTGCCAGCAGTTGCGCTTCGTCGTCTGCGGCCAACACCGCGACGAAGCCGCAGTGCGATTGGTCCTTGACCTGCCAACCGGCCCGCCCTTCCGGCAAGGCGCCGCCGCGCAGTTCGATAGTGGGGCTCGACAGGCGAAGCGCCAGCTCTTCGGCAGCAGCAAACATGCCGTCAGCGTCGCAGCCTGAAGCAACCAGCACCCCGCCGCCGACCGCGAACCCACTTGAGGCGAGCACCCGGCCGAACAACGGCGAATGGACGTCGTTGAGGGGCAGGAAGGCGACGATCTCGCCGCCCTGCTCAGCCAGCACGGCCAAGGCGCGGTTGCTAGTCCCCTTGGCAACTGCTTCGAGCCAAGCCGGGCGATGGAATGGTGTCGCATCGGCGTGGCCTTCGAGGAAGGCTTCGATGCGCGCGCACTCGTTAGGCTCGTCAAGCCGCGCCAAGCGCCAGGTTTGGCGCGCGTGGAGAAAGGGCGCGTTCATGCGGCAAGTGCCATTGCGCCGGGCAACTCGCGCGCAGCCAGGGCATCCATCCGGTCCCACTGGAATTCGCCGACAAGCTGGCGCAATTTGCCTGCCATGCCTTCGAGATTGGTATAGTGGCGCAGCCGAGACTTGAGCGGCGCGGAGCTGACCCGGGGCTGATCGGGATCGATTTCCCACGGGTGAAAATAGAACACCGCCGGGCGGTTATCACTGCGATTGACCTGCCGGATCGCCCAGCGCGAAAAACCATAGGGCAGGACCCGGAAAAAGCCCCCGCCCCCGGCCGCGAGCCTGCGCCCGGCGAACATGGCCGTCGTCACCGGTATTTCGATCAGGTTCGACCAGGGCAGCGGCTTGAAGGCGAAGCGCGGGGCGTCTCTCCAGCCATAGTGGTCGTGCGCAATTGGTGCGACGCTGGAACTATAGGCGAAGCCTTGTTCTGCCAGAATCATGTATGCCCAAGGCGTGCGGTGGTCGATCGAGAAGCTCGGCGCGCGATATCCGGTGACCTGTTGACCGGACGCGTCCTCAAGGGCCTTGCGGCTCGCCTCCAGATCGATGGCAAAACTTGCGAGGTCCATCCGGAAAACCCGCTGATGATCCCAGCCGTGGCTGGCCAATTCGTGCCCCGCCTCGCAAATTCGGCGCATCAGCGCCGGGTGCCGCTTGGCCACCCACCCCAGGGTGAAGAAGGTCGCCTTGACGTCAGCCTCGGCAAACATGTCGAGAATCGCCGCGCAATTGCTTTCGACGCGGTCAGCGAGGCCATCCCAATCGGCGCGCTCGATCACATTTTCGAAAGCGCCGACCTGAAACCAGTCTTCGACGTCGACGGAAAGTCCGTTGATGGGCTGCGCAGAAACCCCCTGATCCAATCCCGACAAGTGCTTAGGCCGCAACGCGCTTGCTATCGCCAGCTTCGATCCATTCGATCAGCATGGTGAGCGTGTGGCGGATCGTGCGGTCCTGCTCGAGCAGCTTGCCCTCCAGCGCCTCTATGCGTTCGTTAAGCGCGGAACTGTCAGCAGCTCCCGGCGCATTTGCCGCGTTCTTGGCCTGGACCTCGCTGGCATTCGCCAATTCCAGCACCGCCTGTTGCAGCTCAATGATCTGCGCATCGCGCTCGGCAAGTGCAGCTTCGACCTGCGCGATGCCGGCAATGTCCGTGGGCTCGGCCCGCTGGGCCGCTGCATTATCCGCAGGCTGCGCGTCGTGAACCGGAATCGGTGTGTTGCCGTGGGCCTTGCTTGGTTGGCGCATCAGCGACAGCGTGCCGTCCTCGGTCAGTTCGGATAGCACCTGACTCAGCATGACGCCATCGATGCGAGTGCGCTGATCGACCGCACCGAGCAGCAGAAGCCGGTTGACGATCTGGTTGATCCGGCGGGGAACGCCGCCTGACGCAGTGTAGATCTCGGCAAAAACGCGCTGGTCAAAGGCCGGATTGCCCGCCCAGCCAACGCACTTCATGCGGTGCTCGATATAGGGCTGCACTTCAGTTGATTCCATTGCATCGAGATGATGCGCGGCAATCACCCGCTGGCGAAGCTGTTCCAGCTGCGGGTGCTCAAGCAGGGTCTCGCGAAACTCCGGCTGGCCCAGCAAAAGCGTTTGCAGCAAGGGGTGCGAGCCGAGCTGGAAGTTTGACAACATGCGCAGTTCTTCGAGTGCGCCGATGGAAAGGTTCTGAGATTCGTCGACGATCAGCAGGCAGCGCCGTCCCGCCCGGGCCTCTTCGTGCAGAAAGCCCTCAATCGCGCCAAGCGCTGTCGCTTTGTCATGCCCTTCGATCAGCAGGCCGAAAGCCTGTGCCACAACATGGACCAGCTCTTCGCCATCGAGCTTGCTGGTGACCACCTGCGCCGCGGTCAGCCGGGCCGGATCGATGGTCGACATCAGATGCGCGACCAATGTCGATTTGCCTGCACCGACCTCGCCGGTGACGACCACAAAACCTTCGCCCTGCGCCAGGCCATAGCCGAGGTAGGACAGTGCCTTGCGGTGCGTCAGGCTTTCAAAATAGAAAGCTGGATCGGGCGTGAGCTGGAACGGACGACCCTTCAAGCCATAGAAATCATCGAACATAATCTGCCTCCATTGGGCTTAAAAGCTGTAGCGTAGACCGACCAGCGCCGAGAGCGTCGTCTGGTCGGGCAGCGGATCGTCACGACTGATATTGTCGAGGCCAGCCGCTGCGGTTGCTTCAAGGTGATCGGTCAGTTCACGGTAGTAGGAGAGCGTTGCGCCCAGACCCGATGAATCGCCAACGAATGCCGATCCGCTATGGAACCAGTTGGCATAGATGTTGACCGCGTAGCCCGAGCTCCGGTCGATCCGGCCGTTGAGATTGCCCGATACCCAGTAGTTCTCATCGATCAAGCCATTGGCCACGGCGAGCACTGTGCCTGGCGCGGCAATGAACTTGCGCCGATCATAACCACCGGCAATTCCGGCTGAAATATTGCCGAGCTGGAGCGCGTAGCTGGCCACGACCCCGCGATCGCGGAAAGTTGCCGACCGCACCGAACCCAACACACCGGTCAGGCAATTGCCCTTCTCAAGCGATGCGACACATCCTGTAAGATCGCCGGTCAGCGGATTGCGGTTGGCTGTGAACTCTGCCGGCAGGTCTGCCAAGGCCTGGTTCAGGCGGCCTCCGAAGCCCGCAATACTGTCATAAACCGAGACATTGAAGGCGCTGCGCTCGTTGGGAGCATAGGAGAACGAACCGTAATAGCTCATCGTGCCATAGCGTCTGCCGACATGGGCTTCGAGCTGGGTGCGGCGGCTCGGCCGCCAGATTACCCCGGCATCCCAGATCAGCCCTTCGGCATGATAGGCAATCTGGCGCGGCGAGCTTTTGTCCGTAACAAATCGGTTGCCCGCAATTACCGGCAGGCCGTTTGAATCGACCACGGCATCGCGGTTAGAAATCTTGACGTTCTCATAGCCGACACTGCCAGCCAGGGCGAGGTCGCGCGACAGCGGAACAGTAACGTCAAGGCGCGCGTTGAAGTCGTCAATGCGCTGATCGAGATTGGATATATCCTCGCGGTAATAATTGGCTCCGGCGGCAATTCCGACCGGCAGCACCGTGCCCGGGCGCGTACCGATATGGATTCCGGCATCGTGCGAGACGCTCTTGTCAAAGACATCGAACGGCGGCTGGCCGGGGGCCGTGACAATCCTGTTGGGGCTTTCGATCTTGGTGTACCCGAGGCGATAATGGGCATCGACCTTGGCCTCACCCATATGCGTCGACAGAGTCGGCCCGGCATATGCCGAGTACATCTGCACCGACGAATTCCGGTCGCCAAGAGCGGCGAGCACCGCAGCGCCGCCATCCTCCAATCGGGTCCGCGTCGCGAGCACACCAGCATCGATCTGCAAGGTTTGCGGCACGATTGCAGCATAGCCGCGTAGCAGCCCGCTGATCGTATCGCCGTCGCTGGCCTTACCCCAGCCAATCCGGCGCTCATAGCGCAGCGAGGCGGAAACGGCATTGTTGCGGCCGATCACGCTGGCTTCGACCCCAGCGGCCAGCTCACTGTATGTCAGCACTTCGTTGCCCGGGGATAGCTCGGCGGATACAACTTGCCGCGCTTCGATATAGGGCGAGATATGGCTGTTGTGGCGGCCGCCATGGTGCCGCGCGCCGCGGCTCTGATCAGATCGCGCACTGTCTTTTGCATCACCGCCGCCAGCTTCAGAACCGGAATCTACGTCGCCATAGGCGAGCGTTTGCGCCGAAGCCGCGAACGGCACCAGTGATGCCGCGAGGGCGGCTATGCCGACCCAAACCCGGCTAAAGTCCGACATTCTCGTCATCCTTTGTATCCGTAATAGGTGCCAAAGCGGCGACCGCTTGGGCTGAAGCTCGCAGCGTTGAGCAGCAGCTGAATGTTGGCACAGGCCGAAAGCAGCGAAATTGCATCCTTCAGAGAACCTTCACTTGTGCTGTCGGCCCTGGCGATAAGCAGGGCTTGTCCGACGAATTTGGCCAATTCGGCGGCAGGCGAAGCGGCCAGTGCCGGAGGCGAATCGAAAATGACCATGCGTCCGGGAGCGCCATCGGTAAGCCGGTCGAGAACGACGGCAGTGCGCGACGAATTGAGGTATTCGCTGTCGGAATTGGTGGCATTGCCCGCGGGCAGCACCCAGAGGCCGGGAATATCCGTTCCTATCACCAGATCTTCAACGTCGATCGAAGGATCGGCCAGCGCATCCATCAACCCCGGTCCGCCGGGCAGGCCAAGTCGGCTCAGCACCGATGGTTTGGCGAAATCGGCATCGACCAGGAGGACATCGCCTTCCTTTTCAGTGGCAATAGAAAGCGCCAGGTTGACCGCGCAGTATGTCTTGCCTTCGCCGGGCAAAGGCGAGCAGATCAGCACGCGCTGGGCCAGGCTCGCAATGGCGGGATTTGCCCGCAACTCGGTCGCCTGAAGCAGCACATGGCGTTTGACGATGCGGAACTCTTCGAGCAACCCGGTGACGCTGCCATCGGGAACGATCAACCCTTGATCGCGCAGATGCTTGCGATCGATTGGGTGGTGATCGCCCTTGAATTCGATCTGCTTGCGCCGCATCTCACGCGCAGGAAATGTCGCCAGCTCCGCCGAAGGAGCGGACTTGGACACAATTTCACTCAAGGCGGTCTCGCCCGCTGGCATTGGCGCAGCAGCCATCTCGGTCTGGATAACTTGCAGAGTCTTTATCCGCCTGGATTTCTGCAGCGGCGGCGCATCGGCCAGCTGGTCGGGCACAGGTGGCGGAGCAAAGCTGGTCAGGTCAAACGACTTGACGGCGCGTTCGATCAGCGAACCGCTCGGCGCGATTTCGCCGTCATCAGGCACAGGTGGGAATTTGCGATGTTCTGTCATGGCATCCTCCTCACGCAACCATCCGGACCTGGATAAATTCGACCATCAGCAACAGCACGAAGATCGACGCCAGAGCTGCAGTCGCCGCGACAAATTGCCGGCCCCGACGCCGCCGCAAATGGCGGTCCGCTTCGTTCAGCGTTTCGGATATCGAGCCCAGCACCGGCAGGCCAATTGCCTGTTCTAGCTTGGTGGTGGTCGAGAAGGTCGAGCGCAGCTGGCCGATGGCGAATGCCGCGCCGACGCCGGCCCCCAGCCCCATGATCAGCACGCCAAACAGCAGCATCGGGCGGTTTGGCGCCGTAGGTCCACGGGGCGTCGTCGGCGGATCGACAACCTGGAACTTGACGGAATTACGCTCGGTTTCAACCTGGCCGCGCAGGCGGAGCTGTTCCCGGTCCTGCAGCAATTTGTCATACTGCTGCTTGAGCACGTCATAGTCGCGGCTGATGCCGTGCGCCTCGGCCGCGAGTTGCGGATTGCTGATCTGGTTCGACGTAAGGCCAGCGACTTCGGCCTGCAGCGAGGCGCGCCGCGATTGGAGTGATTGGAGGTTGGCTTGCCGCTCAGCCTTGATGGACACCAGCGACGAATAGGCGGGGTTCGGGGTGCCGCTGACGCTGTTGTTGCCTTCGGCCTGCACCATGGCCCGCAACGATGCGAGCTGGTTCTTGAGCGCGATGACATCGGGATGGTTATCGGTCAGGCCACGTGCGCGCATGCCGGCGAGTTCGGCGCTTGCCTGAGCCAGTGCGCCGCGCGTGCCGCCTGCCGGGCCTACCCCTGCGATGGTCTGCGGCGTTCCGGCCAGCTGGCCGTTGATCGCCGCCAGCGCACTTTGTGCTGCCGCGAGATCGGCATCGACTCCGCGCAGTTCCGAACGGGCCGACTCAAGCCGCTGCAATGAGGCCGCCCCGCCCTGAACCATCTCTGGATGTTGCTGTTCAAACGCGGTGCGCCTGGCCTCTGCGGCTTCCAGCTGCTTCTGCCGGTCTGACAACTGCTGGTTCATGAAATCGAGCGTCTCGGTCATCTCGCCACGACCGCCTGACATGTTTTCCTCGCGGAAGATGTCGATCATCTTCTGCACGATATCCTGCGCCAACTTGGCATTCTGGGCATCGGACAAACCGCCATTGCGCGAAACGGCAGTGATCTCGAACAGGTTGTCCTGCTGGTTGGTGACCTTGATCGCCTTGGCGAGGCCAAGCACTGCACCTTCGATCTGCTTGGGCGTTGTGATGTCCTTGCCGATCCGGGTCGAACGCACGACCTTTTCGAGATTCACTGCGCTGGTCAGCGTCTGCTGCACCCGGTCAATATCGCGTTTGCGGTCGCCAAGCCCGATGCCGATCTGCTCGGCCAGCGCATCGTCGAGCTGGACGAAAATGCGCGCGCGCGATTCGTAGCTGTTTGGCACGGTTGCCACGAACAGCCAGCCAACCAGGCAAACCCCCCAGGCCACCGCCAGCGCCAGCCAGCGACGGTTCCACACCGAGTGGATTGCTGCGCGCAACTCGTCGTAAATCGAATTCATGTGGTGTGCTGCCCCGCCGCCTGGTTCAAAACATGCTTTCGGGGATGATGATCACGTCACCCGGCATCAGCATCACATTGGCCCGGCTATCGCCCTTGCGGACCAGATCGCTCAGCCGCAGCGCAAATTCCTTCTGGTGGCCGCTTTCCTTGTCGAACCGGATCAGCCGTGCCTTGTTGCCAGCGGCATATTCCGAAAGCCCACCGACCGAAATCATCGCGTCGAGCAGGGTCATGTTCGCACGATAGGGCAGCGATGCCGGCTTGCCGGTCGCGCCGACGACGCGCACCTGCTGGCTGAACGTGCCGGCAAATTTGTTGACGATCACCGATACCAGTGGGTCCTGGATGTATTGCGACAGTTGCAGCTTGAGATCTTCCGCCAACATCGAAGGCGTCTTGCCTACAGCCGGCATATCGGTGATCAGCGGCGTGGTGATGCGCCCGTCGGGACGAACCTGGACGCTCGCGCCCAGTTCCGGATTGCGCCAGACAAACACCGTCAGCTCATCAAGCGGCCCGATGACATATTCCTCGCCGGGACCTTCCTGCATCGCGACAAAAGACGCAGGCGGAAGCTGGGGTCCGTGGCTCGTGGTCGAGCAGCCGCCGAGCGCAAGGCTCGCTAGAGCACTGCTGGCGAGCAATCTGGAAACACGAATGGCAGGCATGCTCGATGTCCTTAACGGCGCCGGTTCGGCATTCCGGATGTTGATCCGGACGCAGAATGGGCATTGACTGCCTCGATATCGGTGAAAAGGGTGAACATACCGTTAGCCTTGATCCCCAAACGCTGGAATTTGGGGATTTTCTGGGCTCGGTCCCATTCCGGGACAATCGCGACAGCAGGCGTTACACGAGCATTTCGCGGGCCGGACCCTGGCCCAGAAACTGTGCCGGGCTGGCAGTGGCGCCATAGGCTCCAGCGCAGAAAATGGCAGCAATGTCGCCCACTTCGGCCTTGGGAAAGCCTGCCCTGTTGGCGAGAATGTCCAGCGGCGTGCAGAGGCAGCCGACGATTGACGCTTCCTCTTCGACAGCTACGTCGAAGCGCGTAGCGATGGCCGAGGGATAGTTGCGGCGGACCACCGTGCCGAAGTTGCCTGACGCAGCGAGTTGATGATGCAGCCCGCCATCGACGATAAGGAATGTTTCGGCGTGGCTGACTTTCCGGTCGACAATCCGGGTGAGGTAAACCCCCGCCTCGCCAACCAGATAGCGCCCGAGCTCGATGCAGAATTTGGTGTCGGCCAGTTCGCCGGTAAGATCAGCCAGTCGCTCGCCAAGCCGCGCGCCGACTTCGGCGATATCCAATGCCCGGTCGCCCGGGAAATAGGGTATGCCAAACCCGCCGCCAAGATTGCAATGTGGCAGCGCGGCGCCACTTGAACGGGCCAGTTGCGCGGCGAGCTCGACACTTTGCGCCTGCGTCTCGGCGATTGCCGCCGCATCAAGCGCCTGACTTCCGGCGAAAATGTGAAAACCACGCCAATTAGCCCCGGAAGCGAGAATCCGCCCCGCCAATGCAGGCACCCGCTCGGCATCCAGGCCAAATGGCTTGGCTCCGCCGCCCATTTTCATGCCCGACCCCTTCAGGTCGAACTCCGGATTTACCCGTATGGCGAGGCGCGGCACAATGCCTAGCTTGCCTGCAATAGTTAGCGCGCGCTCTGCCTCGCCCTCGGATTCGAGGTTCAGCGTCACTCCTGCGGATATTGCCGCTCCCAGCTCACTGTCGCGCTTGCCCGGCCCGGCAAAGCTGACCAGAGCAGGGTCGATTCCTGTCTCCCGGACAATCGCCAGTTCGCCGCCCGATGCGATGTCGAACCCATCAACAAGTTCACTCAGCAACTGAAGAACTGGAGGGAAGGGATTTGCTTTTACTGCATAATGTATAGCCAGTTTGGCGGGCATAGCCGCGCGCAAACGAGCGACCCTGTTGCGGATCATGGACGAGGAATAGACGAACAGCGGGGTTCCTCCAGCGCGCTCGACAAGTTCGCTCACCGGCACACCGTCGATGGCCAGTTCGCCATCCACTGCCGCAAAACCATTCGGGATCGGACCCAGCGGCTTCATACGGCCAACTCCTGCTGCAGTCCGGTGCGGTCGATCTTGCCATTGGGGCCAATTGGCATCGACTCTCGCCAATGGATCTGCTTCGGCTGCATGAAGTTTGGCAACACTTCCATTAGTTTGCGTGGTAATCGTGAGGCAGCATTTGAAATTCCAGGAACTGCGCGGACAATCATGTGAATCGCGTGCCCCATACGCTCATCGGGCAGGCCCAGAACAACCGCCTCCGCGACCAGACCTGTCGCCACTGCCGCTTCTTCGATTTCCTGCGGGCTAATCCGGTTACCCGCAGACTTGATCATCGCATCGCGCCGTCCGGCGAAATAGAACAAGCCATCGCTATCAAAGCGCGCTCGGTCACCGGACCAGACGGCAGTGCCGCCGTAAACCGAACCCGAAGGTGCAGGGCGAAAACGTTCGGCAGTGCGCTCGGCGTCCTCCCAGTAGCCTTGCGCCACCAAAGGCCCGCAATGAACCAGTTCACCTTCTTCGCCGGGGCGGGCCAGATTGCCCTGGTCGTTCACCACCAGGATTTCGGCGTAGGGAATGGCCTTGCCAATCGATGTCGGATGACTGTCGATCAGTGCAGGATCGAGGAAGGTCGAGCGAAACGCCTCGGTCAGGCCATACATGGCGAACAGGCGCGCAGCGGGAAACAGGGCGCGCAACCGTTTCACCAGATCGGGCGTCAGTGCACCGCCGCTGTTGGTCAGCCGCCTCAAGCTGGTCCGCGCTGCTTCGGGCCAGTCAAGCTCGGCCAATTGCACCCATAGCGGCGGGACTGCGGCCAGCGTCGTAATGCCATGCCGCTCGATACTTTTCATGACATCGCGCGGCGTCAGATAGTCCAGCGGCACTACGCTGGCCCCAGCATACCATGTCGAAAACAACTGATTCTGGCCATAATCGAAAGAAAGAGGCAGCACCGCCAGCACGCGGTCTTCGGGCTTCAGATCAAGATATATCGAAACGCTTTCCGCGCCGAGCCACATATTGGCATGGCTCAGCATCACGCCCTTGGGCCTCCCGGTCGATCCACTGGTGTAGAGTATGGCAGTGAGATTATCCGGATCGGCGCTTGATGGCGGAAGCTCGCTGTTTAGGCCCTCGGCCTGCTCCAGAGCGTCGCCCTCGGCCACCACTGTGCAGCCACCGGGAACATCGCCCTCCTCCAGACCGCTCAGCCGCGTGGGCGTTGCAATCAGCATGGCCGCACCGCTGTCCGCCAGGATATGAGCGACTTGGGCGCGCTTGAGCAGGGGATTGACCGGCACATGCACCAGCCCTGCCCGCGCGGCAGCAAGCGGCATCAGGCAGGCAAGCTCGCCCTTGGCCACCCAACATGCCACTCGCGCGCCCGGCGCCGGTACTCGCGCGGCCAGCCATCCCGCGAGCCGCGAGACACGCGATCTTAAGTCCTTGAAGCTAAGCGTGCACCCGCGCAGCAACAGTGCCGGGGCCTCATCCGCCCCGCGCAACGCGAGATGGTCGAGAGGCAGGATCGTGGTGTTGAGAGTGGCGCACACGTTGAATTCGGGCTCCGGCAAGCAAGGAACGGGCTGTTGATCACCGTCGACTATCACGATGATCTTAAAGAAGTGCAAGGCGATGCCGCGCTTGCTGCCTTGCTGCGCGCGCCAGCTGCCGCCGCGCCCTTTGACCGGCTGGAATGGTGGCGCGGGCTTGTCGAGGAATGCGGCATCCTTCCGGTTATTGCAGTCGCTCGCCAGGGCGGTGCGCGCGCGGCCCTGCCATTATACCGGATCAAGACCCCGCTTTTCGCCCTGGCTAACTGGTACAGCTTCCGGGTTTGTCCAATCTTGTCGCCGGGCACTGACCACAGGGCATTGCTTACCGCATTGGCAACCGGCCTCTCCGGCCAGGCACCGCGCATCGTGCTGTCGCCATTGCCCGAAGAGAACGGCGAGACCACCCTGCTCGCCGATGCATTCCGCCGCGCCGGGTGGGTGGTATTGCGCGAAACTTGTGACACCAACCACGTGCTCCATGTCTCGGGTCGCAGCTATGAGGACTATCTGGCAAGCCGCCCGGGCCAGCTGCGCACAACGCTCAAGCGCAAGTCAGCCAAGGTCTCGGTAATCATCGAGGATTATTTCAACGCGGCCAGTTGGCAAGCCTACGAAGAGATCTATGCCAACAGTTGGAAGCCGGGTGAAGGCTCACCCGCTTTCCTGCGCCGTTTTGCCAAGGAGGAAGGTGCCGCAGGGCGCATCCGGCTTGGCATTGCCCGTGCCGACGGCGAGCCAGTCGCGGCGCAGTTCTGGACAGTCGAGAACGGCACGGCCTTCATCCACAAGCTGGCACATCTCGAATCTGCCAAGCCGCTTTCACCCGGCACAACGCTCAGCGCCGCGCTGTTCAGACAAGTTATCGACCATGACCGGGTGGCACTGGTTGACTTCGGTACCGGCGATGACGCCTACAAACGCGACTGGATGGAAGAAGTCCGCCCGCGCTACCGGCTCGAGATGCTGCGCCCCGGCTGGCCTGGAAACTGGCCAGTCATGGCGAAGGCCTTTGCAAAGACCGCGTATCGCCGCCTTGCTCCGGGCGGCAACCATGGTTAGAGCGCGCGCCATCGCCGTATCGGACCCTGGGATCGTAATGCACAACACGACCGACCATCTGCTCCGCAAGATCCTGACCGAGGTGCTTGCCCTCAAGCCGGGCCAGGCTGAACTCTTCACTGCCGCGACTGGCCTGTTCGGTCATTTGCCCGAACTGGATTCAATGGCAGTGGCTGGCCTGCTCACTGAAATGGAAGACCGGCTGGATATTGTCATCGAGGATGACGAGATCGATGGCGAGCTACTCGAAACATATGGCTCGCTGCTTGCCTTTGCCCGTTCAAAGCGCGGTGGGGACGTCTAGTTGACTCCTGCCATGTGGCCCTGTCCGCAGCCGGGCGGCGGTGTTGCAGATGAAATGGCGCTGACTTTTGACCAGCTTCGTCGCTGGCGACTGCTGATTGTGCCCGCCCTGTTTGACGAGGCTAACCGCATGCGGCGCTTTACCGTCGAGATCATGCGCCGCCTGGACTATGCCGGGGTTGACAGCTTCCTGCACGATCTGCCCGGCAGTAACGAAAGCCTGCAATCGTTGGAAGCACAGACGCCCGAGTCATGGCGCGAAGCAGTGATAGCTGCGGCCAAGCACTTCCGCGCGAGCCACGTGCTGGGCATTCGCGGCGGCGCGCTGCTGCTGCCCGCTCAACTGCCGGGCTGGCGCTATGCACCGGTCAACGGGGCCAGCATATTGCGGCAATTGCTACGCGCACGGATATTAACCTCGCGCGAGGCCGGTGTTACCGAGACCCAGGAAGGGCTGCTATCGGATGGAATTGAGCGGGGTCTGGAACTTGCCGGTTACCGACTCCGTGCCCAGTTCATCCGCGACTTTCAGTCACTAACGCCCACGGTCACACCCTCAATCTCCGAAATTGGACAGGACATGCTGGGCGGCAGTGGCTTGTGGTTGCGTGCCGAACCCGGGGATGACCGGGACCAAGCCGATGCCTTGGCAGCAATTCTTGCGATTGGCATCAAATCGTGACCCGGCGGCACCTGACATTTGCCTGCGAAGGGTCAATGCTGGTCGGATCGATCGACGAAGGGCGGGAAACCAGCGGATTGCTTATCGTTTCAGGCGGCAACGAGGTCCGCTCGGGGCCGTGGTCAGGACAGGCGCAGCTGGCTGTGCAAATTGCCAGGGCGGGTTTCCCGGTGTTCCGTTTCGACAGGCGCGGCGTCGGCGACAGCGACGGGCCGAACGGCGAGTTTCGCATGAGTGCACCCGATATCGCCGCCGCAATCGCCGCATTCAAAGCTGCCTGCCCCCATGTCTCGCGTATCGTTGCAATGGGCAATTGCGACGCTGCCAGCGCGCTGATGATGACCGGGGGCGCAGCATGCGATGCGCTGATCCTCACCAACCCCTGGACCATCGAGGACGAGGCCGCCGCGCCGCCACCCGAGGCCCTGCGCGGCCATTACCGGAGGCGACTGGCTGACCCTGCGGCGCTCAAGCGTTTGCTGCGCGGCGAAGTGAAGCTGGGCGCGCTGTTTGCGAGCCTGCTCCGCGCTGTCAAACCTGCGCCGCCGCCGACTGTTCTCGCCCAAGAATTGGCTGCAGGCATTTCCGAGTTCGCCGGGACTGTCACATTCCTGCTCGCAGGCCGCGATCGCACCGCACAAATGTTTCTTGCCGCTTGGGAGAAGAGCGACCGACCGCTTCAGATTTGCGAAGGTGCTTCGCACAGTTTTGCCGAGCCGGATGCACGCAAGTGGTTGCGTGATCGGGTTCTGGAAGTGCTGCGGGCCTAGCCTGCAACCTTCTCCTTCATTGCGGCAAATTCGCGTTCGGCAAGGAAACGCTCGGCATCGAGCGCGGCCATACAGCCGGTGCCCGCAGCCGTCACGGCCTGCCGATAGACGTGATCCGAGACATCGCCGCACGCGAAGACGCCGGGAATGGCAGTCTTGGGCGTGCCGGGCTCGATCAACAGATAGCCGCTGTCATCCATTGCCAGCTTACCATTGAAAAGTTCGGTAGCAGGGGCATGGCCAATCGCTACGAAAGCACCATCGGTAGCAATTTCGCTGCCCTCGCCGGTCTCGGTATCGATTAGCGCCAGACCAGTGAGCCCGCCCGCCAGGGGATCGCCGATGAAGTAGTCGACCTGCTTGTTCCACAGAACGGAGATCTTCGGATTGGCGAACAGCCGGTCCTGCAGGATCTTCTCAGAACGCAGCGAATCGCGGCGATGGATCAGGGTTACGTCCGGCGAGTGATTGGTGAGGTAGAGCGCCTCTTCCACCGCAGTGTTCCCGCCGCCGATGACCACGACTTTCTTGCCGCGATAGAAAAAGCCGTCGCAGGTGGCGCAGGCCGAGACGCCCTTGCCGCCCAGTTCCTGTTCGCCGGGCACGCCGAGCCACTTGGCTTGCGCACCGGTGGCGATGACCAATGTCTCGCCCTCATAAACGTCGCCGCTGTCGCCAATGGCGCGGAACGGCGGGCCTGAGAGGTCAATCGAAGTGATCGTGTCCCATAGCATTCGCGTACCGACGTGCTCGGCTTGCGCCTGCATTTCCTGCATCAGCCAGGGGCCCTGGATGACATCGCGGAAACCCGGGTAGTTTTCGACATCAGTGGTGATAGTCAGCTGGCCACCGGGCTGCAAACCCTGCACAACGATCGGCGAAAGCCCGGCCCGCGCGCCGTAAATCGCTGCGGACATGCCTGCCGGGCCGGAGCCGATAATCAACATGCGGGTGGTATGGGTGGTCATCGCCTAACTCCTGGTCGAACCGGCAGATAGATGGCGCGGCGCGAGATTGCGAGTCTGCTGGCGTGAAATTTTGGCTTTGGGTTAGTTGACAAAATGCATGCGCGGGGACTTGTAGTTGCGAACGGCTCGCACTAGCGGATGAGAATGATTCGCAATAATGCGCAAGCAAATGAGGTTCAGGTGAGACACAATACTCCAATCGCTGTAATTCTGGCTCCTCTCCTGGCCATGACAATGACCTCACCTGCCTATGCGGGGTCACCAGGAATGGGAGGAGAGGTCTATGGTGCCACGGTCGAGAAAGGCGAAACCGAACTCGAGGCGCGCTATGGCCGGCTGACCGGCGGGCCAGATGCCGGCGAAGATGTCCTCAAACTCGAAGCGGCCTATGGAGTCACGGATCGCCTGCGCGTCGGCGTGGTCGGCGAATTCGGGAAGGATCCCGGCGATTCGCGAAGTCTCAACGCCGCATCGCTCGAGGCGATCTATGCGCTGGGCAAAGCCGGTGGAATCAACTTTGCCGCCTATGCCGAATACGAATTCGCCTTTGATGGTCCGGATGAAGTCGAAGCCAAATTGCTGATGCAACACCGCAGCGGCCCTTGGGACATGCGCCTCAACCTTATCGCATCAAAGGAACTGGTCGCAGGCGCGCCAGTAGAACTTGGCTATGCCGCCAGCGTCGATGTTGTCGTTGCCAAACCACTGCGCCTCGGCGTCTCGGCCTTCGGCAATCTCGGGACGTTTCGCGAGTTCGGGCCTTCCGCTGAGCATTACGCCGGCCCGGTCGCCAAGATTCGCCTGATAACGTCCGATCCAGACGGCGATGGCGACGACCACGGCGGCCTGGGACTGACTGCGGGCTATTTGTTCGCGCTAGGCGCAACGCGGGATCATGCTGATGGCCAGCTGCACATGAAGCTGGAATATGAATTCTGACGCGAAGAATTGACGCAGAGGCAATAGCAGGCGATTCAGCCGCAATGGAACTATCGGGCCCCACTTCGCAAAGCTTCATCTCGCAGCGCCTGCGTCTGCACTATGCCGACTGGGGCAACCCTGACGCGCCGCCGCTGATCCTCCAGCATGGCGGCCGCGATCATTGCCGCAGCTGGGACTGGGTGGCGCAGGAACTACGCAATGACTGGCACATCATCGCCCCCGATCTGCGCGGCCACGGCGACAGCGCCTGGGTGCCGGATGGCTCGTATACGATGGACGGATTCGTCTACGATTTCGCCCAACTGGTCCACACCCTGGGTCACGATCAGGTGACCATCGTCGCCCATTCGCTGGGCGGCAATATCGCCACGCGCTTTACCGGCCTCTATCCTGTAAAAGTGCGCAAGCTGGTCAATATTGAAGGGCTCGGCCCCTCCCCGGAAGTCCGCGCGACTATCGAAGCGGCCGGAACCGCCAGCCGGTTGCGCGATTGGATCGAGGGCAAGCGCAAGGCCGCCGGACGTCAACCGCGCCGCTATCCCTCACTGGAAGCCGCCTTTGCGCGGATGAAGGAGGAGAATGGCTTCCTCAGCGATGAGCAGGCCCGCCACCTGACCGTGCACGGCGCGATCCGTAACGAAGATGGCACCTACAGCTGGAAGTTTGATTCTTACCTCAATGTCTGGTCGGTCGGCGACATCGCCTACAGCGAGCAGGAAAAACTATGGCAGGCCATCACCTGCCCGGTGCTGATGTTCTATGGCACCGACAGCTTCGCTTCAAATCCCGAACGCGACGGCCGGCTGAGCCATTTCAGCACCGCGCGGGTAATCGAATACCAGGACGCCGGGCATTGGCTACACCATGACCAGTTCGAGCGGTTTGTCGCCGATGTGCGGGCGTTTTTGTAGCTGCCCAAAGCATTTGAGTTGTACCAAACTGCAGTGAACGGAACCTATAAGCCCCTCCTCTTTAGGGTCCCATTCGGGGAGTAACCCCTCCGACTTTAGTCGGATACTGGCTTCAGCCTTCGACTCGCTCGGTAGCCTGTAACCTCGGAGAAAATGAGACAGCCCGTAGGGCGTCGAGTCTCATTTTCTCCGAGGTTACAGGCTATGGGCTACAGCAAGGGTTGT
>JBDSSP010000114.1:0-4151 GCA_039928735.1 Novosphingobium sp.
GCTTTCGGCATGGGAGTGTTCGAATGTCATAATTGCAAACTCCACTAGAACCAATTGTTTATCTAGTGGTTCTTATGTTTCCGACATTTGCCTCCTGTCCGAATGGGATGCAAATGTCGGAAACGAAACCACTAGCTACCCAATTCACGTGCTACCTCACGCCAGCCGATATCGCTGCGGCAGAAGCCTTCAGGGAAATCAATTTTGGCTACGGCGGCATATGCTGCAGCCTGCGCCTCGCGAACAGAGCCTCCCCGCGCGGTCACGTTAAGTACGCGCCCGCCGTTTGCCACCAGCGTGCCATCCGCAGCCAGCGCGGTGCCGGCATGAAACACCTTCGCACCGCCTGCCTCGGCCGCTGCGATCCCGGCGATGTGACCGCCCTTCTTCGGCGTGCCGGGATAGCCCTTGGCGGCCATGACCACGGTCAGCGCGGTGTCGCCAGAGAAATGGGGCGGAGCGATCCCTGAAAGTCGCCCTTGCGCGCAGCCGAGCAGCAGTTCGGCAAGATCGCTTTCCAGCCGCATCATCAGCACCTGGCATTCGGGATCGCCGAAACGGGCGTTGTATTCAATCAGTTTTGGCCCAGCCGGGGTCAGCATCAGCCCGGCGAACAACACGCCCGAATAGGGCATCCCCTGCGTCTTCATGACCGCAACCGTCGGCTCGATGATCTCCGCCATCACGCGCGCCTGCAACTCGGCTGTGAACACCGGAGCTGGCGAATAGGCACCCATTCCGCCGGTGTTGGGGCCGGTGTCGCCATCGCCGACGCGCTTGTGATCCTGCGCCGCGCCAAAGGGGGCCACATGCGCGCCATCGGTCAGCGCGAAGAAGCTGACTTCCTCGCCCTCCATGAATTCCTCGATCACCACGGCGGCCCCGGCATCGCCGAACCCTCCGCCGAACATGTCATCGAAAGCGGCTTGGGCTTCGCCCAGCGTCCCGGCGATGATCACGCCTTTGCCAGCGGCGAGGCCATCGGCCTTGATGACATAGGGCGCGGTGAAGCGGCTCAAGCCTTCCAGCGCCGCCTGCTTGCTGTCGAAATAGCCATAGCCCGCGGTGGGGATATCCCCGGCGGCGCAGATCCGTTTGGTGAAGCTCTTGCTGCCTTCCAGCTGCGCGGCGGCACCGGAAGGACCGAATGCAGGGAAACCGGCGGCGCGCAGGCTGTCGGCGAGGCCATCGACCAGTGGCGCTTCGGGGCCGATGACGACGAGGCTGATTTGCTGCGCCGTGCAGAACTGCACTACCGCCGCGTGGTCCGTCACCGCTAGCGAGACCAGTTCGGCATGCTCGCCGATTCCCGGATTTCCGGGCGCCGCATAGAGCTTCGCGCACAGCGGGGATTGCGCCAGCTTCCACGCCAGCGCATGTTCGCGTCCGCCGCCGCCGATCAGCAGGATATTCATGTCGCCGTCCACGCCCTTTGAAGATGCACCCGATTTCGGGCTGGTAGCGAAGGACTCCCCGGGCAGCAACGCCCCCCTTGGTAACAATGAGCCGCTCTCGATCACCGAGATATCCGCGCTGCTCAAGCGCACGGTGGAGGAACGCTTCGGTTTCGTCCGGCTGCGCGGCGAACTGTCCGGGGTCAAACGCGCCGCTTCCGGCCACCTTTATTGCTGCCTCAAGGACGAAGGCGCGCGGATCGACGGGGTGATGTGGAAGGGTCAGGTCGCCCGGCTCGGCTTCCGGCCCGAGGATGGCATCGAAGTGATCGCGAGCGGCAAGCTGACGACCTATCCGGGGCGCTCAAACTACCAGATCGTCATCGAACGCATGGAGATCGCCGGCGAGGGAGCGCTGCTGGCCCTGCTGGCCAAGACCAAGGCGCGGCTTGAGGCGGAGGGGCTGTTTGCGCCGGAGCGCAAGCGGGCGCTGCCCTTCCTGCCGCGCGTGATCGGCGTGGTGACTTCGCCGACCGGCGCGGTGATCCGCGATATTCTGCACCGCCTGGCTGACCGCTTCCCCAGCCGCGTGCTGGTCTGGCCGGTGCTGGTGCAAGGCCAGGGCAGCGCCGAACAGGTCGCGGCGGCTGTGCGCGGGTTTTCGCAGATGGCGGGTGCCGACCGGCCGGACTTGGTGATCGTCGCGCGCGGCGGCGGGTCGATCGAGGATTTGTGGGCCTTCAACGAGGAACTGGTTGTCCGCGCGATTGCCGAATGCACGATTCCACTGATCTCGGCTGTGGGCCATGAGACGGACACGACGCTCGCCGATTTCGCGGCCGACTGGCGCGCGCCGACGCCGACTGCCGCTGCCGAGCGCGCCGTGCCGGTGCGGGAGGAGCTGTTGGGGCAAGTCGGGGAACTGGGCCTGAGGCTGCGCCGCGCTGTGGTTCGTCCAGTAACGCTGGGCAAGGAGCGACTCGAGGCGCGGGCCCAGCGCCTGCCTCGGCCCGAAGCGCTGCTGACCCTCTATGCCCAAAGGCTCGACGATCACGGTGAACGCCTGCGCCGGGGGCTGTCGGACCGGGTCGCAATTGCGCGCGGGGCATTGCAGAGCGACCGGGCGCGGCTTTCAGCCCCGCTGCTGCTCTCCTACGTCGGTCGGGCGCGGGAACGGCTGGCAGCGACGCGGCTTTCCCCATCGCTGATCACGGCACCGATTGCCGCCAACGCCGAGCGGCTGGCCTCAATCCGGCGGCTGATGCTTTCGCTCAATCCCGATAATGTGCTCCAGCGCGGCTATGTGCGGGTAACCGCTACCGATGGCCGCACGCTGGTCACCGCCGCCCTTGCCAGCAAGGAGCCCTCGCTTTCGCTGCACTTCCGCGACGCAAAGCTGGAGGTCGCGCCGCAGCACTCAAGGCCGACGCGCCCGGTCGCAGCGCCGCATCCCCCATCGGCCGTGTCACCGCCGGTTCAGGGCAAATTGCTATGAGTCGCTTGATTTGTTAGGCCCTGCCCCATGTTGATGTCATCGAACGAGCGTCCGGCGACGCTGCAATATCAGGCCAATGGATTTCGTGTCCTGTCGGCCGGGGGTTTCGTGCTCTGCGCAGTCAGCGGTGAACGTGTACCGCTGGAAGCGCTGCGCTACTGGAGCGTGTCGCGGCAGGAGGCCTATGCGAGCGCGGAAGTGGCGACCAGGCGGCTGACGAGCCCAGTTTGAACCGGGCCCTGAATTTGGCCCTGAAACCGGTCTCGTGATGCGCAAGATTTTCATAGGCCTATCTGGATTGACAGGCATGTTCCTGACTGCCAGCGGCAATTGCAATGATGGTTCGCAGATGAGGCAGCCAGGCCGTATCCAGACTTTGCCAAGTTTGCCGCGCCCGGCTCCGCTGCCCCCGCCGCCGCCGGGCCTGCCGCCAATGCCTGCTCGCAGCAGCAAACTGTTCGTGGCCGGTGAACTGACCCAGGGAGGCTGGATAACCGGCCTTGTGCCGCTCGGCGCGCGCAGCTTGACGCTCGACGGACAGGCCGTAACTTTTGAAGCTGACGGACGCTTTTTTGCCGCATTTGACCGAGACGCCGGGGCTTCATCGACATTGCTGGCCCGGCTGGCGGATGGCCGCACGGTCGCTCGCACCCTGGCAATCAGCCCGCGTGCGTGGCAGATCGAGCGCATTCCGCTCGGGCCGCGCGCTGGCACTGCCCCCGATCCGGTCTTTCTCCAGCGCCGCGCTGCTGAAGTGGCGCAGATCAATGCGGCACGCAGCGTCAATGCCCAGAGCGACGGCTGGCGGCAGCATTTCATCTGGCCTGCCAAGGGCCGGATTTCGGGCCGTTTCGGTTCGCAGCGGATCTATCCGGCCGGGCCAGCCGCCTATCATTCGGGCACCGACATCGCGACCGGCGCCAGCGGCACGCCCTATGTCGCGCCTGCCGATGGCGTGGTGGTGCTGGCGGCGAGCAGCCCGTTTACGCTCGAGGGCAATCTGCTGATGATCGATCATGGCATGGGGCTCAACAGCGCCTTCCTTCACTCGTCGCAGATTCTGGTGCGCGTGGGCGACCATGTTCGCCAAGGCCAGGTGATCGGGCGGATCGGCATGACTGGACGGTCGACCGGGCCGCATCTGCACTGGAGCATGAAGTGGCGCAGTGCCAAGCTTGATGCGATGCTGTTTACCGGGCCGATGCGGTAAGGCCGGGCAGCTGGAAGTCCCCGCTGGCGAATGCGGGATAACGCCTGAAGGA
>JBDSSP010000115.1:0-31096 GCA_039928735.1 Novosphingobium sp.
GGGGTCGGGGACGGGCGAGTGGATCGTCAAATTTCCAGCGCTGGTTGATCCCCCCGATATTGGCCCAGTCGAAGAGGCCTATGCCCGCATGGCGCGCGCCGCAGGGATCACCACCGCCGAAACCCGACTAATCGCGAAGGCCAGGGGAGGGGGCCATTTTGCCACCCGCCGCTTTGACCGGCCCAGCCCCGGCAAACGGCTCCATATGGTCAGCCTGGGCGGTGCGATAGAGGCATCGCCGCACATGCCCAGCATTGATTATGACGGCTTCCTGAGCGCCACGCTCTCGATCACCCGCGATATGCGCGATGTCGAGCAGGCCTTCCTCCGCATGGTGTTCAACGTCCTTGCCCACAACCGCGACGATCATGTCCGCCAACATGCCTATCTGATGGACATACGCGGCGAGTGGCACCTCGCGCCCGCTTTCGACCTGACCTTCGCTCACGGCCCCGGCGGCGAGCACTATATGGCGGTGATGGGCGAGGGCAGGGATGTCACCGGCGCACATGTCGCAGCACTGGGCGTAAGGCACGGGATCGCGAAGGCGGCGGTGGTGCGGACTATTGACGAGGTTCGCTGCGCAGTTGCGCGGTGGCCGCAGATTGCTGTGGAAGTTGGTGTTCATTACTCAGGACGGGAAATCGGCGACCGACTGGCGGCAGTTGATGCTCAGTTTGCATGAATTGCCCAAACTGGCTGGCTCACCTAGCGATGCATATCGTAATTCTTATTTTCAATATGCTTGACTATATCTGTTGACCCGCCGCCTCTGCAGCAATGATTCCGCGCAGGGTGTCCAGGATGCCGCCGATGCGGATCAGGTTGGCACTGTTAACGAACAGCACCAATATAGGGACTTGTGGATCGCGTCACTTAAGGCGAGACTTGGATCATGAAGCCACACCCAGATGAAGTGATCGAAGCCCGAAAAAATCCGAACGGCAGGGTATATCGAATCGCTGGTGATTTTAGCCCTTCAGATGGGGTGCCACCTGGAGCGATTGTTGGGGCTTGGAAGGTTGATGGGCGTGGAAGCATAGTCGAGGACTTCATCCAAAACCCGAATTACGATCCAGTTCGTTGGCCAAGTCCCGAAGAAGGGTGAGTATCCGAGATGGCATTGTCAGAGCAATGTGGCACCGGGAGTGAGTGACTGCTAGCTGCGGAGAATGTCTCACAAATCAAGGGCGAAGCCGCCCAGTCCGTTTCGTTGTTTCAACTCGTCGCCCGAGGTCATACGGCTTGTGGTCATGATGTATGTCCGCTTCCGCTGCCGTTGCGGAATGTCGAGGACCTGCTCTTCGAACGCGGCATCGACATCTGCCACGAGACCGTGCGGCAGTGGTGGAACCGGTTCGGGCCGATCTTCGCAGCCGATATCAGGCACCAGCGGGGAGATCGGATGCGGGGTTTCCGGCAGTGGCGATGGCACCTCGATGAGGATTACGTCGGGTTCCGGGGACAGTATACTTAACTCCGCGCCTCCGCCCTTCTGTACCTCCGCGCGAACCCTTTCAACCGCATGGCCTTGCCCTCAAATCGCCCAGGTCACTTTGGTCGATGGCCCGTCAATCGTCTCGGTGGTACTGTCAGAGCAATGTGGCACCGGGAGTAGGTGGTCGTCCGTGAACAATGCGATTTGGCCTGTGGTGCGGTGTAGTGCGTGACTGGCATCGGAACCATGGATTGTGGATCCGGAGAGCTCAAGTCAGCGCCATTGTTGCAGTCATCTTCGGGAGAAAAGCCCTGATCAGGGCACGCTAGTTCTAGGGACAGTATACTTAATTGACAAAGCGAGTGCAGAGCTTAAGTGAGTTAAGCATACTGTCCCCAGAACTCGATTCAAGGAACGCCGCTTGGCCGCACTGGCCGAGTGGCAGTCGCTTATCAGCTGAGGGTGCGTGCCAAAGGACTCACTGCGCCAAGTGGAGACGAGTTCGCATTAGACTGACAGCTCCATTGCAGCCGCCTTTTATTTTCAGGTCCGAGCAGAACATTCTCATTCAACGAGATTCATGCCGGACTCGACGTTCGAGGGAATTGTGCTGGCAATTTGGATGCAGAACCAATAGCAGTTGCACATCCGGCAGGGGAGGTCGCGTGCGTATTGCCAAACATCTGCTGCTGCTATCCATCCTGGGGATTACGCATCCGGCCAGCGCGCAAGTTTTTGAAGTTCGTCCGGGCCATGCGATGCAAGTTCGCGACGGTGGCGGGGCCGTAGTGTGGCGAGATGCCGTCCGGCGCGAGCAGAGCACAGCGCAGACCGCAAGTGTCGCTGGCACCGAAATTGCCCTCGCGGCAGCCAGCAATTCAGCAGGGCTGCTCGCACAGGTCTCAGCCCGTTACAGCCTCAGCCCGGCACTGTTAGAGGCACTGGTCTGGCAGGAGAGTCGCTGGCATCACGACGCCATCTCGCCCAAGGGAGCTGTCGGCCTTACGCAGTTAATGCCGGCCACCGCGCGCGAGCTCGGCGTAGATCCGCACGATCCGATTGCCAATCTCGATGGCGGAGCTCGCTATCTCAGATTGATGCTCGATCACTTCAATGGCGATGTGGTCAAGGCGCTCGCCGCCTACAATGCGGGCATGAACCGGGTCGAACGTGCCAATGGCGTCCCTGCCATCCGCGAAACTCAAGGTTATGTCGCGGCAATCATAGCACGACTGAACAGCCATGTTCGTTAATGCGAACCATCTTTTGAATTGGCCACGGCAATCATGCCATACAGACAATTGCGCATGAATAATCCGATGAAACTGACCCGCGCGGCGACGCGCCGGGTAGTATCATCCCTGTTTGGGTTAGCCGCCGTGTTGCCCCAGACTGCTTATGCCGCCGACCCCGCCGGGTCTGGCCCGATCGTCAATGCGCTCGGCTGGCTGCGCGATACCTTGCTGGGCAATGTGGCGACTGCGGTCGCAGTTATTGCTGTGGCGATGGTCGGTTTCATGATGCTGACGGGGCGAATGAACTGGCGCTTCGGGGCGACTGTGATCCTCGGCTGCTTCATCCTGTTCGGCGCGGCCTCGATTGTGGCGGGCATCCAGGCGACCGCCGGATTTGCGCATTAAATGCTGGCTCGCTCGCCCGTTTTCCGCGCACTGACCCGCCCGCAGATGTTTGGCGGAGTGACCTACAGCTATTTCGTTATCAATGCTGCGGTGACCACAGAAGCCTTTTTGATAACCCGTTCGTTCCTGGCGCTGCCGATCGCGCTGCTGGTCCATGTGATCGGCTATCTTGCCTGCCTGCGCGAACCGCGCATCTTCGATCTGTGGATCGCCAAGGTCAGCCGCTGTCCGCGTGTTCCCAATTGGTCGCGCTGGGGCTGCAACAGCTATTCGCCATGACGGCTCACCCCAAGTGGTTCAGCCCGGCTGCCTGGGGCAAAAAGGAAGCGAAGGCAGGCGACCGGTTGCCTTATGCCGCGCATCTCGATGATCGGACTCTGCGATTGCGCGACGGTGCGCTGATGCAGGTGCTGTCGATTGCCGGCATGCCCTTCGAGACCGAAACGGCCGATCAGCTCAACCACATGCTCGGTGTGCGGGAGGTGATGCTGCGCTCGGCGCTTGACGGTCGGTTCATCCTCTATCACCATATCGTCCGGCGGCAGGTCAGCGTGGGGCTCGACGCCGAATTTGACAGCCCCTTCGCCGCCGAACTCGACCGACAATGGCGCGAGCGGCTGGCGGCGCGGCAGTTGTTCGTAAACGAACAGTTCCTCACCCTGGTGCGGCGACCGGCACGGGGCAAAGCGGGCTGGCCCGAACGCATCGCCCGGCTGCTGGGCCGGCGGCTCGATGGCGACAGCGAGGAGGTCAATCCGGCCTTGCTGCGCGAACTTGATGCTGCCAGCCAGGCATTGCGATCAAGCCTGGAGCAATATGGCGTGCGCCAGCTTGGCTGCTACCCGACGCGCGAAGGTCCATGCTCGGAACTGCTCGAAATGCTGTCGGCGCTCTACAACGGTGAGATGCGTCCAGTGCTGCGCCCGGCGGATGACGTCGATCTTGGCCACCACATACCCTATCGGCGACTGAGCTTCGGTCTCGATACGCTCGAACTGCAGAGTGCAGGCGCGCATGATTTTGCCGGTGTCCTCTCGGTCAAGGATTATCCTGGCACGACGCGCGCCGGGTTGATCGATGGTGTGCTGCGGCTGGGCAGCGAATGCGTGTTGACCGAAAGCTTTGCCCCTGCCGACCGCCAGATCGCCCGCGAGCGGATGGACCTCGCTATCCGCCGCCTGCGCGCCGCCGATGACGATGCGGCCACTGAACGGCGCGAGATGCTCTTGGCCAAGGATGCCCTGGTCAGCGGCCAGACCGGGTTTGGCGATCATCACCTGAGCCTGCTGGTCCGCGCGCCGTCAATGCCCGCGCTGGATAGCATGCTGGCCTCCGCGGCGGCGGCGCTGGCCGATATTGGAGCAGTGGTGGTGCGAGAGGACATAAACCTCGAACCGGCCTTCTGGGCGCAGTTTCCCGGCAATGAGAGCTATGCGGTGCGCCGCGCGATGATCTCTACCAGCAATGCGGCGGGCTTCATTTCGCTACACGGCTTTCCGATGGGCAGCATGACCGGCAACCACTGGGGCCAGGCGATCAGCCTGTTCGAGACCACCAGTGCCACGCCCTATTTCTTCAATTTCCACGCCGCCGACCTTGGCCATTTCACCGTGATCGGCCCATCCGGCTCGGGCAAGACGGTGGTGCTAAATTTCCTGACCGCGCAGGCGCAGAAGCTGAAGCCCCGCACGATTGTCTTTGACAAGGATCGCGGTGCGGAGATCTTCATCCGCGCGCTGGGCGGGCATTATGCGCAGCTGGTTCCGGGCGAACGAACCGGGTTCAACCCGCTGCAATTGCCCGACTGCGCCGCCAACCGCGCCTTCCTCGTCGACTGGCTCAACGCCATGCTCGCGCCAAAGAATAGCGAAGAGGAGCGGCTAATCGTTACGGCAGTCGATGTTGCCTATGATAACGATCCCAAGTTCCGCCGTCTGCGCTATTTCCGCGAGCTACTGGCAGGCAATCGCCGGCCCGAGGAAGGCGATCTGGCCGCGCGGCTTGGGCCCTGGATCCATGATGGCCCCAAAGCATGGCTGTTCGACAACGAGCACGACGCGCTCGATCTCAGTTGCCAAGTCGCCGGGTTCGACATGACCGAGCTCCTGGATAGCCCAGCCTTGCGCACTCCGGCGATGATGTATCTGTTCCACCGGGTCGATGAACGGCTCGACGGCACTCCGGCCATGATCATCATCGACGAGGGCTGGAAAGCGCTCGACGACGAGGTTTTCGCCGCGCGCATACGCGACTGGCTCAAGACCCTGCGCAAGCGCAACGCCATAGTCGGCTTCGGCACACAGAGCGCGCGCGATGCGCTTGAAAGTCGCATTGCCTCCGCGATTGTCGAGCAGACAGCAACCCAGATATTCATGCCCAATGCCAAGGCGCAGGCCGATGATTATTGCAAAGGTTTCGGCCTGTCGCTGCATGAGCTTGAACTGATCCGCGCCCTGCCCGCCAGCAGCCACTGCTTCCTGGTTCGCCATGCCAATCACAGCGTCGTGATCCGGCTCGACCTTTCGGGCATGGACGAGATGCTGGCGGTCCTGTCCGGCCGCGAGGCCTCTGTGCGGCGGCTGGACGCCCTGCGCGCGGCAACCGGCGACGCGCCTGAGCATTGGTATCAGCTGCTGACCGGCAAGCCGTGGCCGGGCGGCGCAGCGCTGCACGAGGCAGCCGAATGAAAATCTGCCCGACATTTCCCGAACAGGGCCCCTCGGGCATCGCCGATGCCTTGCGCAATATCGATTGCGTCACGGGCAATGCCGTCGAAACCGCATTTTCGCGGCTGTTCGGAACCAGTAGCGCGCTCAGCGAGGCGCTGACCCTGGTCCTGACGATCTATATCGCCCTGCTGGCGCTCAGCCTGTTAACCGGGCGCACCCAGCTGCGGCTGGCGATGCTGACCCCGCGCATGTTGCAGCTGGGTCTGGTGCTGACTCTTGCCACCTCATGGGTGGCTTATCAGAGCCTGGGCTGGAACTTGCTGACCGGCGCGCCGGACGAGATTGCAGGTGTGATCCTGGGCAACCGGGGCAGTGCCACCCAGCTGTTTGCGCAGCGGCTTGACGTGCTGTTCGGCGTTATCGCCAACAGCGCACATTTGGCCCAAGGTGCCAATGCCACTGCCACGGTCGGTATGGTTCCTGCCGTTGCCAACATGTCGCTTAAGCCTGCAGACCTGTTGTGGCTGGGCAGCCTGATGCTGCTGGTCGGCACGGTTGGCGTGCTGATCGTCGCGCGCATTGCACTCGCCGCGGTAATGGCGTTGGGGCCGGTGTTCATTGTCCTGGCGCTGTTCAAAGGCTCGCGCGGGCTGTTCGAAGGCTGGCTAAGGGCCGCTATCATGTTGGCACTGACCCCGCTGTTCGCAGTGCTGATCGGCGGCGGCACTTTGGTCATGGCCGCGCCGATGATCCGCAGCCTGGCGCGCGCCGGGGGCCAGGTCTCGCTGGGATTGGCGACCAACATCTTCCTTGCCGCCTTTGTCTATCTCTCGCTGATGGCACTGGCGATGCGGGCGGCGGCGATGATTACCGGAAGTTTGCGGTTGGCGGGCGGAAGCGAAGTGAGTGACGTGGCCCGGGATGCTAGCGCAGGGCAAAATGCAGCCGACGTGCTTCCGGCCCCAGCTACATTCGCGGCGAGCGAGAGCCAGGCCGCCACCTCTCCCCCTGACGAGCGCGTGCGCGAACTGGTGCGCACCTTGGGAGGCGGTGTGCCAGACACGGCCGCGAACGATGTCGCGCCAACCCAAGGCGATCGCCGCACGGTCATTGTATCTGGTGGCTTGCCCCAGTCTGCCGAGTCCGGCCCTGCTCCGGGCGGCGATCCGCGTGTACGTTCGCTGGGCCAGGGCTTCCGCTCACCGCAAAGAGCCGCATTATGAAACTACTCCTCGCCCCCATCCTGCTGCTGCTGGCGAACCCTACATCGGCCCATGCTGAAGGCCGTTCCCAGGAATTTTCTTATTCACCCAACCACGTCTATACCCTGATCGGCCAGCGCGCGATCCAGACGCTGATCCAGTTCGCCGAGGATGAGACCATCGAAAATATCGCGCTCGGGGATGCCGCAGCGTGGCAGGTGACCCCGAACAAGCGCGCCAACATGCTGTTCATCAAGCCGCTCTACGTGAACGGCCGAACCAACATGACGGTGGTCACCAATCGCCGGCGCTATCTGTTCGATCTCAGAATTGTCGGACCCAAGGGCCATGCAATCTACGCGATCCAGTTTGTCTATCCCGATGACCAGATGGCGGGCTCGCTGTTGGCGAGGCGAGCCGAGGCGGCGCCGGCCAGCAACGTGGAATCCGAAACCCCCGCTCCGCTCCCCGAGCCAGAAGTCAACACCAGCTGGGGCATGTCCGGCGACAGGAAGTTGCGCCCGGCCCGGATTTACGACGATGGCGAGGCGACTTATGTCGCCTGGAGCGCCAGCACCGAATTGCCCGGCATTTTCAGCTTCGGCGATGATGGCAAGGAAGGCCCGGTCAATTTCACTGTGCGCGGTGATTATCTCGTGATCGATGGGGTTGCCCCGCGCTATGTGCTGCGGCGCGGCAAGGCGCGCACAATGTTAACCAATCTCGCGCCGCGCCCGCCCAAGCCAGTGGCCGAGACGGCAAGCGCCAGCGAGGCTATGCCATGACTGCACGTGCGCCCCTCGACAATTCTTCCGATCCGCGCACTGACCTCGCCGACGAGTCTCTGGTGGCCGCACAGACCAACCACTTCCCGCTGGTCGCCAGCCAGTTCGCGCGGCGGGACCGGGCCGGCCTGATGTTTGGCGCCAGCATTGCCCTGCTGCTGGGATCGGCGACGCTGTTCGCCATGTCGTCCGGCCGTCATAATGCGCAGAACAGGCCATCGCCAGAACCAATGCAGAGCCCTGCCTCAGACTTGATGACGCCTGGTCCGGCGATGATCCAGCCTGCTCCCGCCGCCCAGCCTGTCCCGATCGCCCCGGCACTTGCCGCTGTGTCCCTGCCGCTGACTGCTCCGTCGCCGATGTTCGCCCCCCGGACTGGCGCGGCAACCGAGAGGCTGCGCGCACCTGCCGTGGTCTTCGACAATGGTGCGGCAGCAGAACCGGGTGCCGCGCCCATGGCCCAGGCTGCGTCACCCGTCGCAGCATCGGCCAAAGCATCGCCTTCGCGCGATGACCTGAGCCCGGAGGAACTCTTCGCCCAGCGCGTCAGGGGCAGGGCCGATACCGCCACCCCTGACCGCATGACCAGCCCATCGACCACGGTGTCGCAGGGTACGCTGATGACGGCAGTGCTTGAAACCGCAATCAATTCCGACCTGCAGGGCTATGTTCGGGCAGTGATCAGCCAGGATGTCAAAAGCTTTGATGGCCGCAACGTGCTGATCCCGCGCGGGTCGCATCTGATCGGCGAATATAAAAGTGGGCTCGCGGTCGGTCAGTCGCGGGCTTATATCCTGTGGACCCGGTTGCTGCGTCCCGATGGCGTCTCGATAGCGCTGGCCTCGCCCGCTACCGACTATTCCGGCCAAAATGGCCTCGGCGGCAAGGTCGATAACCACTTCGTTAAACGCTTCGGTGCAGCGATCCTGCTATCGGTCATTGGCGCGGCGGGGCAGGCAGTTGGCGGAGGAACTGGCACGGTCATCCTCACCGGGCCGCAGCAGGCTGTCTCCGCCGGTGCGCAGCGCGACATCAACATTCCGCCGACAGTGAAGGTGGGGCTCGGCCAGCCGATCCGGGTCTTCACTGCGCGTGATCTCGATTTTTCGAGCGTGAGCGCGGCGCCATGAGAGCGGCCCGGTGAAGGCGGAGATCAGTGGCGTCTATCTCGCCGCGCACCTTGAACCCTTCGCGCAGTGGCTGGATGATGACGCTGTAACCGAAATTCTGGTCAACCGCCCCGGAGAGGTCTGGCTTGAAGCGGCCGGCATCCGGGGCATGGTACGCCATGATGCGCCGCAAGTGAGCGATCGGCTGATCGAGCGACTGGCCCAGCAAATCGCCCGCGAAACCCACCAGGGGATCAACCGCGAGCGCCCGGTATTGGCGGCGACCCTGCCGGGCGGCGCGCGCGCGCAGATCGTCGCGCCACCGGCCACGCGCCGCCACTGGGCCATGGCGATCCGGCGGCACCGGCTGGTCGATGTGCCGCTGAGAGCTTACGATCATGGCGCGCTTCCCGTGGCGAGCGACCCAGACTGGCGCGCTGCCGACCCCGCCGCCGACCCTGTGGCCTTCCTGCTTGCAGCCGTTGCAGAGCGCGCGACAGTGCTGATCAGCGGCGGCACTTCCAGTGGCAAGACCACCTTCCTCAACGCCCTGCTGCGCGAAGTCCCGGCTCACGAGCGCATTGTGCTGGTTGAAGACACCCCGGAAATCCGCCTCGCCCATGCCAACTCGCTCGGCCTGGTTGCGGTCAAGGGCGAGATGGGGGAAGCGCGGCTGAGCACTGACGACCTGTTGCAGGCGAGCTTGCGGATGCGGCCCGACCGCATCGTGCTGGGGGAACTGCGCGGCATCGAGGCAGTCAGCTTCCTGCGCGCAATCAACACCGGCCATCCCGGCAGCTTTTCGACCATTCACGCCAACAGTCCTGAGGGCGCACTGGAACAGCTGGCCTTGATGGTCATGCAGGCAGGGCTCGGTTTGTCTCGCGTGGAGACTATCGAATATGCCAAGAGCGTGATCGACGTGGTCGTTCAGCTAGAGCGGCGGGACGGCGAGCGACGGATCGGCGCGATAATGGTGAATTAGCTCAGTGGAGCGAAGGATTATGCAGAATGCTCCGTTCATGATTAAAGTTGTCATCCTGTTTGGCTATTGCGGTAAGGCTGGACAAACAGGCTAGCAGGCGCAGACATTGTCTGGGCGGGGGGTAATCATGACTGAGCGGATTGCGGAACTTGACGAACCAATCCTGGCGTTCGACTTCGTCGGCGATGCCAATGCAGCAACTGCGGGGGGGCTCACTGCCCGCGATGCCGCGGTGGCCGCGATCGCTACCTTGCCGATGGCGCTTGAGGCTTGCGGCGAGGGCGGCTCGTCCAGTGGCGGCACACCAACACCGGCGCCGACGCCCAGCCCGACTACCACGCCGCTAACTCCCGCCCAGGCGTCCCGTTTTCTGACCCAGGCAACCATGGGCGCTTCGAAGGTTGACATAACCAACCTGCAGGCGACCACCATCGATGCCTGGCTCACCACCCAGCTTGGCCTCGCGCGCCCGCAGAAGTTCTGGGATTTCCTTGCCAACAACGGCTACAATGTCGTCGCCAACATCAACAGTCAGGCCGGCTTCGATGCGATGGTGTGGTCGCAACTGATCAGCAGCAGCGACACCTTGAGGCAGCGGGTCGGGCTGGCCCTGCTCGACATGATCGTGGTTTCGATCGACGGCTTTTCAAGCTCCTGGCGCTCGAACGTCGTGGCCGCCTATCTCGATGTCCTGTGGGACAATGCCTTCGGCAATTACCGCGACATTCTGGACGGTGTCGCCGGCAGCGCCGCCATGGCCTACTATCTGACCTTCCTGGGAAACACCAAGGCCAATGCTACAACTGGCTCGGTGCCGGACGAAAACTTCGCGCGCGAATTGATGCAGCTGTTCACGCTCGGTCTCTATCAGCTCAACCCGGATGGCAGCCAGGTGCTCTCAGGCGGCAAGCCGGTCGAGACCTATAGCCAAGCCGATGTCAGCGGCCTGGCGCGGGTATGGACTGGCTGGGGTCTGGCGAATCGGGACGATTCGTCTCCCGATCGCATGCGCCTGCCATTGGTTGCCACAGCGTCGCAGCACGAAACCGGGGTCACGACTTTCCTCACTACAACCATTCCCGCCGGAACCGATGCAGCCACCTCAAAGAGGCTCGCACTTGATGCGATCTTTGCCCATGCCAATGTGCCGCCCTTTGTCAGCAAGCAACTGATCCAGCATCTGGTGACCAGCAATCCCTCGCCTGGCTATGTCGGCCGGGTCTCGGCTGTATTCGCCAACAATGGCAACGGTGTGCGCGGCGACATGAAGGCTGTGATCCGCGCCATCCTTACCGACAGCGAAGCGCGCAGTGATAGCAACATTACCAGCACCAGCTTCGGTAAATTGCGCGAGCCCGTCGTGCGGTTGACGCAATGGGCGCGGGCGTTCGGCGTCACTTCGCCAACCAATTTATGGCCTTTCGGCAATACCAACAGCACTGCCACCCGGCTCGGCGAAAGCCCGGGCCATGCGCCCAGCGTGTTCAACTTCTTCCGCCCTGGCTACACCCCACCGGGCAGCAGCATCTCAGCGCAAGGGCTGGTCGCGCCGGAGTTCCAGATCGTCAACGAGCCCTCGGTTGTCGCCTATATCAACTATATGCAGACGCTGATCGTCAGCGGGGCAGGCGAAGCCAAAGCGGACTACACTTCGCTGTCCTCGCTGATCGCGGACAGTCAGGCCTTGCTCAATGAGCTCAATTTGATCCTCGCCGCGGGCCAGATCAGCGCGGGCACCATCGCCTCACTGAAGGCCGCGCTTGATTCCATCGCCGTGACGACCACCGCTGGCCAGAACAACCGGCTTTATGCCGCGATTGTATTGGTCATGGCCGCCCCCGAATACCTCGTGCAGAAGTAGGGCAAGGACATGGTTTCAGACGTTTCACGCCGCGCCTTCCTGCAGCGCGCTTCGGCGCTGTCAATTGCCGGAGCGGCAACCCCCTTCGTGCTCAATCTCGCCGCGATTGGCGAGGCAGCAGCGGCCACGGCTTCGGACTACAAGGCGATTGTCTGCGTGTTCCTGTATGGCGGCAACGACTATGCCAACACGCTGATCCCCGCCGACACCACCAACTACAATCTCTACAACGCCCAGCGTTCGGCGCTTGCCTATAGCCAGGCCTCGCTGGCCGCAACAACGCTGGCGCCGACCGTGCCCTTGGCGGGTGGGAGGACCTTTGCGCTGGCACCGGAGCTTGCCCCAATCCTGCCGATATTCAACGCCGGCAAGATGGCTGTCGTGCTCAACGTCGGCACACTGGTGCAACCGACAACCAAGACGCAATACACCAACAAGTCGGTGCCGTTGCCGCCCAAGCTGCTGTCGCACAACGACCAGCAGAGCTACTGGCAATCATCCTCGCCCGAAGGTGCCAGTTCGGGCTGGGGTGGGCGGATTGGCGATTTGCTGCAATCGGGAAATTCGAATCCCTCGCTCACCTGCATGAACCCCAGCGGCAATGCCGTGTTTCTCAGCGGCACATCGGCGGTGCAATATTCGCTGACCACCAATGGCCCGATCGCGCTTAACGCGCGCACAAGCCTGCAAGGCTCGACCGCAGCGGGAACCGCGCTAAGGTCCCTGATCTCGACACCAGTCAATCACATGCTCGAAACCGAACTGACCAAAGTCAGCGGTCGCGCTCTCAACCTGTTTGACCTGGTCACCAATGCCCTGGCCGTTGCACCCGCCACCAGCACCGTTTTCCCGGCAGCTGCCGATCCGGGCAGCACGCTGGGCGCGCAGTTGAAACAGGTCGCGCGGCTGATATCGGTGAGCAGCCAGCTCGGCGCAAAACGCCAGGTATTCTTTGTCTCAAGCGGCGGTTTCGATACCCACGATGGCATTTTGACGGTGCATCCGCGCCTGATGACCAATCTCGCCGACGCGCTCCGCGCTTTTTACGACACAACGGTCGAACTGGGTGTGGCCAGCCAGGTCACCACTTTCACCGCCTCCGACTTTGGCCGCGCGCTGACCGCCAACAACGATGGCAGCGATCATGGTTGGGGCTCGATGCATTTCGTGCTTGGCGGTGCGGTTAGAGGAAAGGCCTTCTACGGAACTCCCCCGGTTGTCGCCAACAATGGACCCGACGATATCGGCCAGGGCCGCCTGATACCGACAACCTCGGTCGACCAATATGCCGCAACCATGGCTAGCTGGTTCGGGGTATCAGCCTCCGATATGCCGACGGTGCTGCCAAATATCGGCAATTATACAACTACCAATATCGGTTTTGTTTGACGTAAACTCCAAGAGGTTTCCCCGGGGGGGCCGTCCCGGGGAAGTCGCGCACCTGCTTGAATGATGGGCGGCTATCCAGCTTCGTTACGTGAGACCTGCATGGCCGCTCTCGGCCCAGGTCCGGTCATTCGATTGCGCTAAAGATGCGGGAATGAATGCTGGCGCGCCTATATCGGATCAATAGCACGGAACTTGCGGGCCTTGGCCGTGTTCCGTGGAGAGAGAGTAATCCAATGCAAGTCAATTTGCCTTTCGACAACACCTATGCGCGCTTGCCTGAGCGCTTCTTCGCCCGAGTGCATCCGGCGAAGTTTCCCGCTCCTCAGCTGATCAAGCTGAACCGCGAACTCGCCGCACTGCTCCAGTTGAATGTGGACTGGTTGGAGAGCGACGAAGGCATCGGGTTTCTCTGCGGACAGACTATCGTTGGTGGCTCCGATCCAATTGCATCGGCTTATGCCGGCCACCAGTTCGGCAACTTCGTGCCACAACTCGGCGACGGACGAGCGATTCTGCTGGGTGAGGTGCTGGCCCGTGACGGGAAACGTTATGACATTCAGCTGAAGGGGGCCGGGCGCACACCTTTCTCGCGGGGCGGCGACGGCCGTGCTGCGGTAGGTCCAGTGTTGCGCGAGTATATTGTCAGCGAGTTCATGGCAGCTGTTGGGATCCCGACCACGCGATCGCTGGCTGCACTGCTGACCGGCGAGCCGGTATTTCGGGATAACGCACTGCCAGGAGCCGTGCTCGTCCGCGTCGCCTCGAGTCACATCCGCGTGGGAACGTTCCAGTTTTTCGCCGCGCGGGCAGATATCGATGGTTTGAAGGCGCTGGCCGATTACGTCATCGCGCGCCACTACCCCGAAGCAGCGCAAGCCGAACAGCCATATCGCGGTTTGCTCGACGGGGTTATATCTGCACAGGCCGTGCTGATTGCACAGTGGCTGCTGGTCGGCTTCATCCACGGCGTAATGAACACCGATAACGTGTCGATTGCCGGCGATACGATCGACTACGGTCCATGCGCCTTCATGGACAGTTACGATCCCGCGACAGTCTACAGTTCCATCGACCGGATGGGCCGCTATGCGTACGGCAACCAGGCGCAGATTGGCCTGTGGAACCTCACTCGTTTTGCCGAAACATTGCTTCCATTGCTCAGCGCCGATGAGAAGACGGCAATTGCCACCGCAGAAGAGGCGCTCGCAGGGTTTGGGCCACAGTTTACCCAGGCACACTTGGAAGGCACGAAGCGCAAGTTGGGTATTGCGTCGTCATCCGATGTGGATGTCGCAACAGTGACCAGGATATTTACATCCATGGCTGAGAATCAGGTTGACTACACCTTGTTCTTCCGCCGTCTTGGCTCGGCGGTCCGCCCTGGCGATGGTGACCAAGCGATCCGTTCGCTGTTCGTGGATCCTACTGCGGGGGATGCTGTGCTAGCGATCTGGCGGGGGCTCATTGCGCAGGACCCGAGGCGTCCCGCCGAGCGGCGATCGGCGATGGACGCAGTGAACCCAGCCTACATTCCTCGCAATCACCGCGTAGAAGAGGCGCTCAAGGCCGCCGCCGAAAACCAGGATTATGGCCCCTTCGAGGAATTGGCCCTGGTTCTGTCTCGCCCTTTCGAGCCGCAGCCTGCGTTCGCGCGCTATGCAGAGCCTCCGCTTGAGCACGAACGGGTGCGGGCCACGTTCTGTGGAACGTAAGATGCTCAAAATCGTCAATGGGGCAGGCTTACAGCCACTGTCGGGCAGAGCTCCCGCCCTGATTTTTTACAAGATCTCATCCGGAGCGCGCGAATGGCGCGGGCCTGACTGGTTTCAGACCTTGAACCTTTCAGGTAGCGTCAATCATGAGCGAAAACCGCAAGCCGCGCCGCAGGCTGAAAGTATTCTTTGACGGAGGTTGCCGCCCCAATCCGGGGCGCATCGAAGCCGCCGTTGTGGTGCGCGGCGTTACGCACCTGTTTGAGGATCTGGGGCATGGCACCAACAGCGATGCCGAGTGGCTGGCGCTGATCTGCGCGCTCGAATTGACACGAGAACTCGGCCTTGCCGAGGTCGAACTGATTGGCGATGCTGCAGAGGTCATCCTGCAAGCCACGCAGGCATTCGCCACCGGCCGGGCCACCCATCATCATGCAGCCGCGCTTCTGGCGCTTTGTGCCAGCAAGCCTGTGGCGCGGATCCGCTGGATCAAGCGCGCGCAAAATCTCGCGGGTATCGCCCTGGCAGGTCGGCACCCTCGTTAGACTAGTTTGATACTTTGGTGCTGACAGATGCCGGTGCGCTTTGATCAATCGCCGACTGGTCTCAGCTCCACACCGCTTCAGGCGGCAAGCTCATCAGGATGGCATCGATATTGCCGCCGGTCTTGAGGCCGAATGCGGTTCCCCGATCATAGACCAGATTGAATTCGGCGTAGCGCCCGCGCCATTCCAGCTGCCTGAGCTTTTCGTCGGCAGTGAATGCAGCTGCCATTCGCCGCCGCACCAGCATCGGAAATACAGTGAGGAAAGCCTCGCCGACAGCTTGGGTGAAGGCGAAGTTCGCTTCCCACGGGGCTTCATCGGTGCATTCGAGGTGATCGTAGAAAATGCCGCCAACGCCGCGATGGCACTGGCGATGGGGGATATAGAAATAATCGTCCGCCCACTGTTTGTAGCGCGCGTAATAGTCGGCGCCATGGGCGTCGCACGCTGCCTGCAGTGCGGCGTGGAAATCGTCTGTATCCTCGGCATAGGGCAATGGCGGATTGAGGTCTGCGCCGCCGCCGAACCAGGCTTTGGTGGTTGTGAGGAAGCGCAGGTTCATGTGGACGGCGGGGACGTGTGGGTTGGCCATATGGGCTACCAGGCTGATGCCGGTGGCAGAGAAGGCGGGCGTATCTGCGCTTGCACCATTGACGCTGGCGGCGAAATCTTTCGACAGCTCGCCGTGGACGGTCGAGATATTGACCCCGGCCTTTTCGAAAACCTTGCCCTTGATCAGGCCGCGCGTGCCGCCTCCAGTTTCGCCGGCGGCGCCGCCCTCAACCGCCTCCCGCTGCCAGGGGGTATATTCGAATGCAGCATCGCTCCCCGCTTCGCGCTCGATGGCTTCGAACGCGGCGCAGATGCGATCGCGCAGACCTTCGAACCATTGGCTGGCGCGGGCGCTATAGGGGGTCCAATCAGTCACGGCATTTTCCCAGCAGTTCGGGGCCGACAATTTGCGGCCAGCGGTTCCCGGGCCCTTGCCAAGCGAATCGGCATGGGGCAAGGGAAAGCCATGGTTCCCGTTTCGTTCGCCCCATCCTTTGAATTCTGCGGGCTGGAACTGCGGCTGGTGCAGGGCCGCGCGCTCTATTGGCCTCGCGAGGCGGCACTGTTGGTTGCGGATTTGCATCTCGAAAAAGCGAGTTATTTTGCCGGGCACGGACAAATGCTGCCCCCCTATGACAGCCGCGAAACTCTGGAGCGACTGGCCTTGGCAGTGCGTGAAACCGGGGCGCGGCGGGTGTTCTGCCTTGGCGATAACTTCCACGACGCAGCAGGGTCGGGCCGGCTGGAGCCTCACGCGGCCGGAATGCTGGCCGCGCTGACTCGCGCCCTCGATTGGGTGTGGATCACCGGCAATCACGATTCCACGAGAGGAACGCCGGTTGGAACGGGGGTCGAACAGGCGGAAATTGGCGGATTGCTGCTGCGGCATCGCGCCAGTGCGGGAGAAACACGTCCCGAACTCTCGGGCCATTTCCATCCGCGCCTGACAGTTATGGCGCGCGGACGGCGGATCATCCGGCCCTGCGCAGTACGCAGCGAACGGCGGCTGATCCTGCCTGCTTTCGGTGCGCTGACCGGCGGCATGGATGCGGGTTCGCCGGAAATTCTCAGCGCCATGCAGCCCGCCTCGACGATCAATGCACTAGCCTCCGCGCGCGGCAGGATAGTCGAATATCCGCTGTGGCGCGCCGCAGGATAATATTTCCCGCTTTCCATCGCATCCTGATTCGATCTAAGGACGCGCGCATAAGCAATATGCATCAGGAGCAGACACTATAGCACCCCCACCCCGGCGCTCGATGGCGCCCCCCGTAAAGAGCGGGCCTCGCTTCAATCAGATGATCGCCGTCGACAAGGTTCGCGTGATCGATGAGAACGGCGAAAATATCGGCGTGATGTTAACAAATGAGGCGATTGAGCAGGCGTCCAGCGTCGGTCTTGATCTTGTTGAGGTCTCGCCGAACGCCGATCCGCCGGTCTGCAAATTCCTCGATGTCGGCAAGTTCCGCTACGAGGCGCAGAAGAAAGCCAATCTCGCTCGGAAAACCCAGAAGACGCAAGAGATCAAAGAGATCAAGATGCGTCCCAACATCGACGATCATGATTATGACACCAAGATGCGCTCGGTGACCAAATTCATCGGCGAGGGCGACAAGGTCAAGGTGACACTGCGCTTCCGTGGCCGTGAAATGGCGCACCAGCAGCTTGGTATGGATCTGCTACGGCGGGTGCAGGACGATATTGCCGAGTACGCCAAGGTCGAAGCCTGGCCGCGAATGGAAGGCCGCCAGATGTTGATGGTGGTCTCTCCGAAATAACTGCACCGGACGGGCGGGAATCGGGGGGCCTCGAATGAGCTTGATCAGCGAATTTGGCGGCCTGACAAGGCCCCAGAAGACTGCGATCTGGGCCGGTTATCTCGGCTGGGCGCTTGATGCCTTCGATTTCTTCCTGATGGTCTTCATGCTGAAGGCGATCAGCGAGAGTTTCGGCACCGATATCACGCACGTCTCGGAGGCCCTGTTCCTGACGCTGGCCGCCCGGCCCGCCGGGGCTTTGCTGTTTGGCTGGCTGGGCGACCGGTTCGGACGGCGCCCGATCCTGATTATCGTCATCCTGATGTTCTCAGGCTTTTCGGCGCTGTCGGGCCTTGCGCGGACCCTGCCCGAACTGTTGCTGATCCGCGGGCTTTTTGGCTTTGCCATGGGCGGCGAGTGGGGCCTCGGTTCCAGCCTGGTGATGGAGACCATCCCGGCGCGGCTGCGCGGCCCGGTCTCGGGCCTGCTGCAATCGGGCTATGCTTCGGGCTATCTGCTCGCCAGTCTGGCCTACTACCTGTTTTTCGATCACTTGGGCTGGCGCAACATGTTTCTGCTCGGGGTCTTGCCGGCTCTGCTGGTGGTGCTGATCCGCATGGGTGTGGAAGAGAGCCCGGTCTTCCTCAGACGCCAAAAGGCCGTGCGGGTGCCAGTGCTGACTACGCTCGCGGCGCACTGGAAACTCGCGCTCTATCTGATCGTGCTGATGACGGCGATGAACTTCCTCAGCCACGGAACCGGTGATCTCTATCCCACCTTCCTGCAGAAACAGCATGGCTTCGATACCCACGCGACGGGCATGCTGACGGCGATAATGAATGTCGGCTCGATCATCGGCGCGCAGCTTTTTGGACACTTGTCCGAGCGATTCGGCAGGCGGCGCACGATAACTCTGTGTTGCCTGCTGGTCCTGCCGGTGGTGCCGCTGTGGTCTTATTCGCAAGGCACTGCGCTGCTCGCCGCGGGCGCCTTTTTCATCGGCTTTTGCGTGCAGGGGGCTTGGTCGATTGTCCCGGCGCATCTCAACGAGCTATCGCCGCCGGCGATCCGCGCGATGTTCCCCGGCGTGGTTTACCAGCTGGGCAATCTGATCGCCAGCCGGGTGACCCCGTTCCAATCCGGTATCGCCGAGCACAATGGCGGCAACTACGCCTATGCGCTGGCGTTGGTGACTTCGGTCGCTGCGCTGGTGCTGGCAGTTTGGATCAATGTCGGGCCGGAACGGCGCGAGGAGTTGGAATAGCGCAAATTAGCCGCCCCAGCTGCGCCGTTCTTCCGCCGCGCGCAGCACTTCATAGGCCAGCTGCAAAGCCTGGAACGCCTTGGCGGCATCGGCATCGCCCGGACGGACATCGGGATGGACCACCTTGGCCTTGGCCCGCCATGCCTTTTTGACTGCCTCGAAATCGGCGTCCGGATCAAGTTCGAACAGTTCGAGCGCGCGCATCTCGTCGCGGCTCCGGCTGCCGTCGCCCGAACCCGCCCAGCTATAGTGCGCGGCTTCGTGGTAGCCTGAATTGTCCCGCGTCTCACTGCTTTCACGGGCCGCCGCTTCCTCTTTGGTCAGCCCGGCGAAATAGTCCCAACCAGAATTGTATTCGGCCGCGTGGATCTGACAAAACATCCAGCGTTCGGGACTATTCGGCGATTTGGGCGCCGGACAATCGCCGCGCTCGCTGCAACCTTGCCGGTCGCAGAGGCGCACCTGTGCCGCCTCGCTGCCGCTGCCATAGCCGCGCCAGCGAGGAAAGCCCCAATCGTTTTTACTGCGTGCCTTGCTCATCAAACCCGGAATAGGCGTTGCCCGGCGCCAAACGCAAGGGCGCAAGCGCATGGCGCTGCGCTTCTTCGAAGATTAATCGGCGCCTGCTGGATGCTGCATTGCAATAACAGATAACAATGCTTATATTCACCCAGGTAAGGACTTACTGGAACGGCAATGAGCGACCGGCTGACAATCTCTTCGGCATTTTCGATTCTGATGATGACCAGCTACGTCCTGCTTGGCGGCGATGCCATAGAGGCAAAGCTCGACGAGCAGTTCGATCATGGTCCGCAGGTCTCTGTGCCTTCAGTCCTGCCGCAGGTTTCAGTGCTGCTGGCTCGCTAAGGCGCCTTCAACGCCGGAACTGCGCGCGCTGCTTCTTTTGCAGTAATACCCGGCGTCGGCGCACCATCGATGATCTCGAGATCGCGCATCGCCCGTCCGGCGCGCTGAATCGCCCGGACCAGCCGCGGATAGACGCCGCAGCGGCAGAGGTTGGGAACGGCCTGTTTTATTTCGGCCTCGGAGGGATCGGCATTGCGCGACAGCAGCGCGGCCGCGCTGATCGCGATTCCGGGGGTGCAGAACCCGCACTGAATAGCCTGTTCGGCGACCAGCGCCTGCTGCACCGGATGCGAGCGATCGCGCGACAGGCCCTCGATAGTCGTGACATTGCGCCCTTCGGCTTCGGCGAGCGAAAGCATGCATGAGCGCTGCGCTTCGCCGTCGATCAGCACCATGCATGCACCGCAATCGCCAACTCCGCAGCCAAATTTGGTGCCGGTCAGGTTGGCGGCATCGCGCAGTGCCCACAGCAGTGGGGTCTGCGGGTCCATGCTGAACTGGAGGGGGTGTGCATTGACGGTGAGGCTGGGCATGGCGTGATCCCTAATCCCGCCAGGAGCGGTCAATGGTGTCGATCTGTCGCTTCCAGGCTTCGAACCCGGCCACGCCAATGCCGCCCGGCGGGCTAGCCAGCGCGAGATCTCTCTGATGCACGGCGATGACATCATCCGGAACGGCAACTGGCTTGCCCATTGCATGAGTCGCGAGCTGGATCTCGCAGGCGCGCTGGAGCGCCCATTGGGTGTGGAGCATTTCGGCCAAGGTTTCGCCCATCACCACGGGGCCGTGATTGCGCAGCATCAGCACGCGCTTGCCTGCAAGATTGGCGAGAAGCCGCGTCCCCTCCTCGGGGCGCACTGTGACCCCTTCGAAATCGTGATAGCCCATTTGCCCGGCGAAACTGGCGGCATAGAAATTGCCAGGTTGCAGCCCTCCTTCGACGCTGCACACCGCCATGGTGGCAGTGGTATGGACGTGGCAAATCGCATGGGCGTGATCGAGATGGCGATGGAAATAGCTGTGCTGGACGAACCCGGCCCGGTTGACCGGATAGCGGCTGCCATCAAGCGTCTTGCCGTCGATATCGATCTTGACGAGGTTTGAGGCGCTGACTTCGGAATAGAGCAGGCCGAAGGGATTGATCAGGAAGGCGTGCCGCTCGCCCGGCACCCGGAGCGAGATGTGATTGTAGATCCATTCCGACCAGCCGAGCATGTCGAAAATTCGGTAACAAGCGGCAAGATCCAGCCGCGCCTGCCATTCGGTCTCGCTGCAATCAATATTGCGGTGCATCGGCCAGCCTCCCTTCGCTGCGTCAGTCTTCGCGGTTCGTAACCTGATTGCCAAGCCGGACTTTCACCCCGGCCCACAGCGTCCGCGGTGCGCCCAGATCGATCGAGCCAGCCTGATTGCGGGTTACGACGTCGCTGTCGGTCAGATTCTCGGCCCTGAGCACCAGCGAGAACGGCCCGGCCAGCGGAACTTCGGCATACATATCCAGAGTGGTGGCGGCGGGCAGCAGATCGGATTCGAGGTCGTCCTCGAACTGGGTGCCGGTGTGACGCAGCGTTGCGGCGAGCAGCCAGTGGTCGCGCGGGCGCCAGCTTAGCGTGCCGCTGGCGGCGAATTTGGGGGTCTGCGCCGGGCGCTTGCCACCGAGCGCGGCGGAAATCCCGCTAGATTCGACGCGCGCATCGGTCAGCGCGAGCGAGCCATCGAAGCCCAGCTGGCGGAAGCGCACGGCGGCGGAAAGTTCAAACCCCTGCGCATGGATCGCATCGACATTGCGCCGCTCGCGCAAGTTAGTGGCGATGGTGACGTTGGCCACGGCGTTCTTCACCTTGTTATCAAAAGCAGTGAGCGAAATCTTGACCTTGTCGGAAGGCGCAAAATCGATCCCGCCTTCGAAGCCGATCAGCTTCTCGTTGGTCAGCGCGGCATTGGCGCGGGTGGTGACCGGGAAGACCACGAAGGGCCTGTAAAGCTCGTTGAGCGTCGGCAAGCGAAGACCGCTGTAGCCGGCCGCCCGCAGCGACCAGTCGCTTGTCACATGCCACACTGCCCCGCCCCGCAGGCTGGTGTCCCAGCCCGCGCGGTCGGCAAACCGGCTGTCAGTGGTAACGACCCCGGCGGCAGACTCCTCGTGATAGAACCCGTCCCGCATGGTCCAGCGGTCGGCCCGCAAGCCGCCGGTCAGAACCAGCGGGCCGAGCGTCCAGTCGTCTTCGATGAACAGTCCGACATCGCTGTTGTTGCCGCCGGCCTGACGGCGCGAGGTGACGAGGCCGGTCACTGCCGAATAGGCGTCTTCCTCAAGGTGCCCTTTGGCGATCCGCAAGTCACTACCCAGTCGCAGCACATGCGATGCGCCCACTGGCGGCCGCAGCTCCAGCTTGCCGCCGATCCCGGTCGAAGGTGTGCGGCGTTGATCCAGCGTCTTGCGAAAGCTGGTCGAGCTGATCACCACATTGTTGAAGTCACGCTTTTGGACATAGGCCAGTGCGTCGAACTGCCACGGACCGCGCCCGACCAACCGCAGACTGCCATCCTGCCCCTGTGATCCGGTGTCGCCGCCAGCGAAGCGCAGCGTGCGGTTGTCTTCGAAGGCAAGGCCATGCAGCTGCAGTTCGATCTGGCTACCCAAGGGCGCGACGAGCCGGGCACTGGTCGACCAGCTCTCGTAGCGCGCCCGGACGCTCGCGGGCACCCGCTGCGCCGTCGGGGTCATCCAGAAGCCCTGCCCCCGGTCCCAACGGCCTGATATCTCGGCAAAGCCCTGTCCCAGCCCCGGCGCGATGGTGCCGGAAAGCTCGGTTTCACCCCGGTCGTCTGCGAGCGCCGCGCCGGAAAACAGGCCCAGCGTCCGCGCATCCGCGCTGGTCAGTTCGATCAACCCCGCCACTGCGCCCGCGCCAAAAGCGCCCGCACCGCCGCCGCGCGTCACCCGCACTGACGCCAGACGTTCGGGCGGGATGGCCGACAGCGGGATATAGCCGAACATCGGATCGGCCATCGGCACGCCGTCGAGCAGCACCAGAGTCCGGCTGGTGGCATTGCCGCCAAGTGCGCGCAGCGTCACGCCTTGCGCTGAAGGATTCGACGAGCGGCTGTCTGAGCGGCGGAATTGCTGAAATCCGGCGGCGGATGACAGCACGTCCTCGATCCGGCCCGAGGCCGACGAGCCGAGGCGTTCGCGGCCGATTTCCTGCACCCCGTAGGCCGGGGTTGCAGGGGAATCGGAAAGACCTTGGCCAGTGACGACGATCTCGTTGGGCGGGCTCGCTTCGGCAGCCCGCGCCAAGCCACAAGAAGTCCAGGCCGCAGCCATTGCTGCCAAACTTGCCGCTCTGAGGAATTGCCGGTTTGCCGCGTTCATGAGAGCGCCATAGGATAGAAAGCCTGAATGGGAAATGCGCCGGTGTAGCCGCGATTGACAGTCCATTCCGGCCCACTAATGATACAGCATAACTCACAAAGGTTGATGAGTATGTTCGAAGCTGACCCCGTCCTCTCCGCGCGTGATGATCGCAAAACTGCCGCAATTGCCGCCCAGCGCGCCCGGGTGAGCAATGATGCAGCCGTCATCCCTCGGTTTTCCTTTGCCCGCGATGTGCTGCGCAGCCCCAACGTATTGCAGGCAGGCGCGGGCGCCGAACACGTCAAGGTCGAAAATCCCGATCACACCTCAGTATTCTTTCTCGATGGCGAATTGCACCGCCGTCGCCGTACGCAACTCGCGCGCTATTTCACGCCCAAGGCGATCAAGGACCGGCATATGCTGGTGATGGCCCGCAGCACCGCGCAATTGCTTGGCGAGCTTCGCACCAGCGGCCGCGAAAGGCTCGATCTGCTCAGCTTTCGCTTGGCCTGCGATGTCGCCGCCGAAGTCGTCGGGCTTACAGACAGCAATCCGCGTGGTCTCGCCCAGCGCATCCTCAATACCTTCAACAGCCTCGATCCCGGCGACGATGGCAAGCGCGGCGGGATGAAGACTGCGCTGCGCTCAATGTATCACACCGGCCGCTTCTGGTGGCAGGATATCAAGCCCGCGATGCGGGCACGGCGCGGGCACGATAAAGAGGATGTGCTCTCCTACATGGTTGCGGAGGGCTATTCGAACAAGGCGATCCTGATTGAATGCATGACCTATGCCACTGCCGGCATGATGACGACGCGCGAATTCATCGTGATGGTCGCATGGCATTTGTTTGAGAAGGCCGACCTGCGGGCGCAATTTCTTGCCGCCGACGAAGCCGGGCAGCTTGCCATTCTCGACGAAATCCTGCGGCTCGATCCGGTGGCGACCTTCGTCTATCGCAAGCCGACCGAGGACGTGGCCTGCGGCGCGGACGTGGCCAAGGCAGATCAGCTTTATGCGCTCGACATCCGCCAGGCCAACACCGACGAGGCGGTCACTGGCCCTAATCCTTTCGCGCTGGAACCCGATCGCGCCCGCCGACAGAAGGTTGCCGGTTCGTGGCTCAGCTTCGGCGATGGCGCCCATCGTTGCCCCGGCAGCCAGGTCGCCTTGCACGAAACCCGCATCTTCATCGATGCCTTGCTGCGGTTGCCGGGCGTACGTCTCGCCAATCCGCCGCAGGTCACCTGGAACGAGCGGATCATGGGCTATGAACTGCACGGCGCTTTTGTCGAGTGCGACGTCGCGCGCGAGGCGGGCTGAACACAAGTTCAGCGGGATGCGAATCCCCATTGCAGCCTGCGGTGAATCCCGGCAAAGCCGGGTCAACCCATGGCATTCATCGCTTCAGGAGAGGCAAGCAATATGTACGACGATCAACCGCAAGCTCAGCCCGTCAAGACTACCGGTGTCCCGGTTTATGAGCGGATTCTGCAATTGCTTGAAGCCGAGGGCATCAATACGCTGTTCGGCATTCCCGATCCCAACTTCGTCCACCTGTTCCTCGAAGCCGAAGCACGCGGCTGGGAGGTAGTTTCGCCGCATCATGAGGCAGCAGGCGGTTTCATGGCCGAAGCGGCTTCCAGGATCACTGGCAAACCAGCCGTTGCCATCGGCACGCTCGGGCCGGGCCTCGCCAACCTTATGCCTGCTATCCAGTGCTGCAAAGTCGAGAATTCTCCGGTCATCTTCATAGGCGGCCAGCGCGGCCGCATCACCGAGCGCCGCGTGCGCCGTGGCCGGATCCAGTTCGTGCGCCACGAGCCGATGATTGAAGGTTCGGTCAAATTCTCTTCATCGATCGAATATGCCGACCAGACCGACGAAATCGTTCGCGAAGCAATTCGCATTGCCATGTCGGGCACGCCCGGCCCGGTCTACATCGAATATCCCGCGCACGTGATCCTCGAAGAACTCGACGTTCCCGAGCCCCTTCCCCCGGCGCGTTATCGCCTGGTCAACCAGGGCGCCGATATGGACCGGCTCGCCGAGGCAGTCGAGCTGATCAAGGCGGCGGCAAAGCCGGTGCTGCTGGTCGGCCACGGCGTCTACACCTCCAAGACCGGCGCTTCCGTAAAGGAACTGGCCGATCTGATGAATTGCCCGGTGATCCAGACCTCGGGCGGCACCAGCTTCATCCCGGGCCTTGAGGATCGTACCTTCCCTTATGGCTTCTCTGAAGTCTCGCTCGACGCGGTGATCGAGAGCGACCTTTGCGTTGCGCTGGGCACCGAGCTTGGCGAGCCCTCGCACTACGGCCGCTGGCGGCACTGGGTTGCGAATGAAGCCAACCGTAAATGGATCTATGTCAACCAGGATCCGACTTCGATCGGCGTCAACCGCGAGTATGACGTACCGCTGGTCGGCGATTTGCGCGGCGTGGTGCCGCAACTGGTGCGCGCCCTCAAGTCGAACCCGCGCGCCCCGCATCCGCGGCTTGCTGAATATATCGCGCGTGACACCAAGCAGATCAAGGATCTCTATGCGGAATCATGCACCCGCGACGATGGCACTGGCACCGTGCCGATGAACACCGCGCGGTTCATCACCGAGGCGACCAAGGCCTTCCCCGAGGACGGCATCATGATCCGCGACGGCGGCGCCACGGTGATCTACACCTGGACCTATAACCAGGCCAAACCCAAGGACGTGATCTGGAACCAGAACTATGGCCATATCGGCACTGGTCTGCCTTATGCGACCGGCGCGATGATTGCCGACAAGGCCGCAACCGGGGTTCAACGTCCGGGCATGTTGCTGACTTCGGACAGCTCGTTCATGTTCCACATCGCCGAACTTGAAACCGCAGTGCGCAAGAACCTGCCGCTGGTCTGCGTTGTCGGTGTCGATTTCCAGTGGGGTCTCGAAGTCGGCGTCTATCGCGGCACTTTCGGCGAAGGCACTTCCGAGCCAGGTGTGCACTGGTCGAACAAGGTCCGCTTCGACAAGATCGCCGAGGGTTTTGGCTGCTATGGCGAATTTGTCACCAAGGCGGAAGACATCGGGCCGGCCATCGCCCGTGCCTATGCCCATGGCGGCCCGGCGGTGATCCACGTGCCGATCGAACCCAATGCAAACGCGACCGACAAGCCGCAATACAGCGAATTCAAGACCTGGTACGCCGAGGGCACGCAGTAGTCCTCACCTGGTTTGACAGCAGGATCGGGCACCGCGCGAACATCGCGAGGTGCCCGTTTTGCGTTTTGCGATTAAACTCCGACGAAGATATCCTGATCGAGAACCCTGACCGGATAGACTTTGAGGCCGGTCTTTGCTTTCATATTGATAAACAGCAGTTTGGGGTCGCGTTCGATCTCGCCGGTCGCCAGATCAAACTTCGCCTTGTGCAGTGGGCAGACCACTGCCGCGCCTTCGAGGCTGCCCCGGCACAGGTTGAAGCCGAGATGCGGACATTTGCGCGCCGCCGCATAGATCGTTGCGCCGACCTGCGTCAGCAACAGCTTCACGCCTGCCGCCTCGACCGGCATGATCTGCCCCATGCCAAGATCGGCAAGACTGGCCACCCGAACATAATCCATCATGCACCTCCCATCAGTCGCTTGCGGTTCGCCCGCACCAGAACCAGATAATGCCTGACCGCTCCGGCAGTTATTCCGGAAGCGCCCTTGCCGAGCCGCCCAGCTGAAAAATCACGCAGCAGCGCGCCGTGGGCCTCGATCTTCTCCGACACCATCAGCCGCGCTTCGGCTTTTGCCGCCACCCCGCCGCGCGCCAGTCTGGCTAGCCGCAAGGGTACCACCAGCGAAGCCTCCCCGCCGAGCAGCCAGCAATCCGCCACTGCTCCAAGCAAATTTCCCATATTGCGCTTCATATCGCCCCCCCTCGCAAACCGGTATCGCCCGCCATCCCTTCTGGCAAGCGCAGCCCGCCTTCCGTCCAGCGCTCGCTATCGCGCCGCAAAGCGCGTAACGCGGAGACCGGGCAACCTGCCCGCTGGAGACGCACCATGGCCAAGAGCCAGAAAAAATCGAGCAAGGAAACCCGCAAGCCCAAGGCGGAAAAACCCAAGAAGCAGAACGCGTCGAACCCTTCGCAGAAAGGAATTGTGGTCCAGCCGCGGGACTGATCGCGCGCGCTCCCCGCTGGCCAAGGCCCGCCTCGCCTGTCAAGGGGGCCCCAAAGAGAACGCCCAATGGCCGCGGACGACGAAGACTACGTCTATGACGAAGACAGTGGCGAATGGCTGCCGGGTACGGAATTGGCCACAAAACGCGCTGCCGAGGGCTCGGTTGAAGTGCGCGATGCGGTGGGCAATCTGCTGGCAGATGGAGACTCCGTCACGCTGATCAAGGACCTGACCGTCAAGGGCGCCGGGCAGACCCTCAAGCAGGGCACAGTAATCAAGTCGATCCGGTTTACCGGGGATGCCCAGGAAATCGACTGCCGGTTCGGCGGCATCAATGGCCTGGTGCTGCGCGCGGAATTCGTCCGCAAGCGCTGAGCTTCCGGACCTAGTTCCGCCGAATCGTCTCGGTAAGTGTCGCCACAGTCATGCCGAACTTGCTGATTTTCATCACATTGCTTGCGCTTTGTCCTCCCGGCGCGAACGTCAGAACCTGATCAACCCGCATGCCGCCGCGCATGGTATAGCGGATCCCAAGCCGGTTGCCGGTCACCGTGGCCGAAACAGGCCCACTGGCATCGCTCAGGCTACCGCTGAAATGGCCCGGACCGGTCTCGTGCAGCAACCAACGCCGCACCCGCACCGCTTCGCCCTGTTCTTCTACCCGATGATCGAGCACCAGCACCCCGTCGGCCCTCACGACGCCGTGGCCATACGTCACGGTGCGATGCGCCGCTGAGAACATTTTCTTAATCTGCCCAACGCCTTGGGTGGAGCCGGTGAAGAATGCAACCGGATCAACGGCGGCGGCTGCCACTGGCTCGGCGGCGGTGTTCACCGGCATAAGCGCACAGCCAAGCACCAAGGCACCGATTAGACGTAGCGCGGGTTTGCTTGCTGCCATCGTGGAACAGTCCTTCGCGGGCGTAAGCACCGAGCTTTGGTCTTATCGCACGCCTCGCCGCAAATGCAGCGACCTAAAACTCACTCCTTGCCCAGCCGGCGCTCAAGCCTGGCCAGCGCGCGGTGGGCGTAAGATTTGACTTGATTGCTGCGCGGATAGATCCGCACCGCCGCCGGCTGCAGCCCGCGCAGACGCAAGCGGCGGTTGAACCGGCAGGCGTCCGCGTGATGCAACACCCACTCACTGCGCCAGGTCAGAGACAACGAGATGCTGACCTCATCGTGCACCCGTACCCAATGCGGCGCATGGACCGGGATAGAGATCGCCTCACCTGGAACCACTGAAATCTCGCGGCCCCGCGCCGCCCATTCCTCGCGCCACGGCAGATTGCGCGGGCCGCCGTTATAGTATTGCTCGAAAAAAGGCTGGCCGATGATGTCGGGATCGGCAGTGGGGAACAAGGTCATGGTCTTCGATCCGTGCGCCTGGAAAAGGATATTGTATTCGGGATCGAAATGCAGCGGCGTGATCGCGAGCGGGCTGGAGATAAAGACGAATCCTTCCAGCCTCAGCATGTTGCCGGTTTGCGGCTCGACAATCGGCGCGATCTCGCCCAGCACATCGTGCAGCAGCCGCGCATAGGCCGGATCCTGCTCAATGTTCAGCAACAGCACCCACGACCCGCAATCGGCGATCTGCGCGATCGTCTCGTGAACCGTCAGGCCATTGCCAGGCAGATCGGCGTTGCTCACCCCCATCGGCAGGTTGACCGCGCCGTTGTGCCCCAGCGAACTCGGCCGCATCCGCGCTGCAAGCGCGGCCATGGCATCGAGCGTCAACAGCGGATGATCGGCAATATCATGCGCCAGTCGCGCCGGCATGCGCGGATAGCACGCGGCTAAATCCCTCTGTGCCGGTTGCCCGAAAGCCTTCTGGTCCATGCCCGCCTCGTTCGCTTCGATGCCGCAGGCCATAGCCGGCAGTCGTAAAGGAAAGGCAAACCCACGGGGATTTCCCCTCCCCGGAGGCCGCACCCGCAATGCGGCCAGCCAGGTTTAAACGGACGGAATTTCCCGTTTCATCTTGCACAAACTAAGGCCCGCTTCCGAAGTAAATCGGAAAGCGGGCCATCTTGCGGAGTATAAATCGGGTTCGACCGGGCCTGGCGCAAGGTTCCTAGGCGAGCGGCTCCTTCTCGGGCACCATGGCATGGCGTACGACGGGTTCGACCGCTTCGGTCTGGCTGAAAGGCGCGAACTTGCGGAAGTCGAACGGCTCGAGCTCGGCCTCGCGCTGGCGGGATTCATGGGCGGCTAGCAGTATCCGCGCGCGCTTGCGGCGGCTTCGCGTCGAGGTGAACGGATTATCGGCATTGGGCGGCGCGGCGGCCATGCGGGCAATCAGCCGCTCACGCTCCTTGCCGGTGGGCACGGGGCCGGAGGGCAGCTCGGCGGGCTCGTGCCATTCCTGCACATCGCTGGCTGCGGCGGCAAACAGCGGGGCGGGGATGATGGATTCTTCGGCAAAGGCGGGTTCGGGCTCTGCTCCAGCCTGCGGTTCAGTATAAGGTTCGTCGTAAAGCGCTTCGTCATCGGCGAGCGGCTTGCGGCGGCGGGTGATCAGCGCGGCTCCAGCCAACACGCCGGCAAGCGCAACGCCGCCCAGCGCCAGCGGGGCGAACGAGTTTGTGTCATTGGCCGCTGCGACGGGCTGCGGGGCGGGCTTGGCTAACGGCGGCGCTGGCTTCAACACTTCCGGGGCAGCCGGTGCCGGTGCGGCGACCGGGTTATTTGACGGACTGCTCAATACGGAAAGGGCGGCAGCTGCAGGGCGCGCAGCCGCAGTACGCGCAGATCGCGCTGCGCGCACGGGAGCGCGCGTCGCTGCCACTTCGGCCGACGCTGCCGGGGACGGAGCCATCACCGGCTCGGCAACAATTGCCGCAGGAGCAGCAGGTTCGGCAGGCGCCGGCAGAACCAGTGGAGCGGAGCTATCGGGAGCAGGAGCCGACGCTGCAGGTGCGTCAGGCACCAATTCCTGGGCCAAAACAGGCGTGAAGGGAATCGCGCTGACCGCAAGAATCGCAGCGAGGGCGAGGGGCGAAGGTTGGGAAGCTGGTTTCATCATGCCAGTAAATATAGGCATGGCTAAAACTATTAAAAGCTTGACAGTGACATTGTTTGACGAACCGCAGGATATGTGCGACGAACAGAGCAAGCTTGAAATAAATGTAATGTGCGGTGAGTACATTATGGACTTGCAGTGGAGGTGCTGTTCATCCGTCGTTTAGTTTCAGTTCATTTGCGCGCAAGGTTTTCTAACTGCGCCGCTTATCCTGTCGCGTTTCCAATGCATTTCATCGCAGTGGCCAAGGCCTTCGACCCACCCGCACCGCGCGCAGGATCAGGCAGCTTGGGCCAGTAGGAACAACATCTGATACTAGGTGTTTGGTCCCAACATGTGATGGTGTAGATTTATCGTCATCGCAGCGGAGGGACCTATGGGCCAGCCAGTCGCGGATGGTCTGGGTTTTGTGCGAGGCATAATTGTCCATGACCAGATGGACGTCGAGGTCGGCAGGTACATTGGTCTCGATCTCGTCGAGGATCTTTCGGAACTCGGCTGCACGGTGTCAGGGGTAGCATTTGCCGATAACATGGCCGGTGGCGATGTCGAGCGCGGCGAACGGCGATGTTGTGCCGTGGCGGGTATAATGATGAGTGCGTCTGGCGATCTGGCCTGGGCGCATAGGCAAGAGTGGCCGGCTGCGGCCGAGCGCCTGTATCTCGGACTTTTCATCGACGCACAGCACGATGGCGTGTGCTGGCGGGCTAACATAGAGGCCGACAATATCGCGCACCTTGTCGACAAAATCGGGATCGGTCGACAGCTTGAACGTGCCCTCGCGGTGCGGC
>JBDSSP010000116.1:0-41598 GCA_039928735.1 Novosphingobium sp.
GGAGGACGAGGAGTTCTACGGCCTCGATTTCCGCAACGTCTATCCCTACCACTACTACCGCGTGCCGACTGCCGATTTCGGGGTGCGGCTGGGCGATGATGCGGTGGGGGCCTATCAGTTCCACCGCGAGTTCCTGCAGCATCATCAGTGGAACACGGACCGCACCCGCTGGGTGTGCAAGAGCCCAAGCGCGCAAGGCCAGCTCGATACCATCTTCAAGGTCTATCCCGACGCGCTGTGCGTCTGGGCGCACCGGCCACTGGGCGAGATCTATGCTTCCAACGTGGCACTGCGCGCAGCGGTGTTCGACACGATAAGCGGGCGCGCCAACGACTGGCTGAGCCGCAGCGAGGCAATTGCCACGGGCATGAAGGCGGGTATCGACCGCATGCTGGCTCAGGACCTGCTGGATGATCCGCGCGTGATGCACCTGCCGTTCCGCGAACTGGCCGCCGATCCGCTGGGCACAGTGCGCAAGGTCTATGACCGGGCGGGACTGGAGATAACGCCGGAGTTTGCGGGGCGGGTCCAGGCCTGGCTGGAGGATCCGGAGAACCGAGTGGATCGCTATGGCCGCTACCCCTATGCCTATGAGCCGCTGGGCCTGAGCCGGAAATGGATCGAAGAGCTGTTTGCCGACTATTCGCAGCGGTTCGGGCTGGATTGAGAGGCACCGAGATGAGCAAAAATCCGCTGGCAACCGAAGCCCAACGCCAGATCGAAGACAGCGCCATGGCCCTGCTCGCTCGCCCGGAAATGGAGCGCATCCGCCAGGTTGTCACCCTGCTGTGGAACAATGCCACTGCGTGGCCTTCGCGCGACCAGCGCGACCGGTTCCAGTCGATGATCAACGAATACATGTTTCACCATGCGATGCGCGCGGCTAACGGCGATGCCAACCACCCGCATGCGACCCGCTTCATGGCCCCGCCGCACCACTGGTTCGGACGCGACGTACCAGGCTCGCGCTGGGCCGGGGACAGCCCCGATTTCATTTACCGCACCATCCCCGTTGCCCACGGCGGCCACTATGAAATCCGGGGCAAGCAAAGCTGCGCGGTGCCGCCGACAGTCAACTATTCACTGATGGACAACAATTCCGCCGCGCCGGTAACGCAGGCCATCCTTGACAGCCTCGACATGGAATTTGCGCCCGACGGCAGTTTCGTCATCACTGTCGATGGCGACCCAGCCGGGGGCCGCAAGAACCACCTCCAGACCAGGCCGGGCGCCGATTTCATCATGGTGCGCGATGCCTATGGTGACTGGCTTACCCAGTCGGCCAACGCGCTCGAAGTGATCCGGCTCAACCCCGATGCCGGGCCGAAAAGCGACGATGACATGGCCCGGCATCTGGCCAAGATCGCCGTCGATGGCGTCTATTATTCGTTTTACATCACCCATTCCGGCAATGGCACCGGCCCCAACGAACTGCGCCCGCCGATGTCGGCCGGGGCTTTTGGCGGCATGCCGACACAGTGGGGCTGCAAGGCCAACCTCGCGCTGGGCGAGGATCAGGCTTTGATCGTGCGGAGCAATGCGGCAGGTGCCCAGTTTCGCAATCTTGTACTGACTGATTCCTTCCACATCTCGATCGAATACTGGAAGCGCACCTCCAGCCTCAACATGGACCAGATGGCGGCAGACGAGGACGGCGACTTCACGTTCGTCGTTTCGCAGCGCGATCCGGGCATCCACAACTGGCTCGACAACGGCGGCGTGCGTCGCACCCAGTTCGGCCAGCGCTGGCAGGCCTTCACGCGCGGCGTTCAGAACCCAGACCCGTGGATGACATCACGGCTCGTGAAGTTCGCCGATCTGGAGCGGGAATTGCCTGCCGGCGTGAAGCGGATCGGTGCCGCGGGGCGGGCAGCGCAAATCGCCTCGCGGCAGGCCGGCTATGTGCGCCGGTTCGAAAGCTAGCCGCGCAATCTGCGGAACCAGTTTGCGGACGAATCTGGCGCCGGTTGATCTTTCGCCTTCCGCACGCGGCAACCGGTTGACGCAGCCGCAGCTTACGTGGCAGTGGCTGCCGCATCGCCGAGGCGAGACGCGGGTGTAGCTCAATGGCAGAGCAGCAGCTTCCCAAGCTGAATACGAGGGTTCGATTCCCTTCACCCGCTCCATTTTCGTATCCATTGACGTTCGCGTCTGCCCGGACAGTGCGAACGATCCTGTCGGTTTCGACAAAGCGCATATCAACTCAAAGTCGCTAAGTTTACTTGATCGTTCGCCCAAAAATCCGCAAGCTCACTATTCATTCTTTAAATTTGAAGGCAGTGAACATGCAATATCTCTCGGCGAATGAAGCCAAGGACATGCCAGGCCTGCGCCTGGCCCTGACGGCGCACATGCCTGGCCCGTGGGGCGAAGCGGCCAAGTACATTTTCGGCGCGCGCAATGTCGAATTCGTGCCCGTCGAGCAGCTGGCGATGGAGACGAACGACGATTTGTTCGCGTGGACCGGCATGCGCAACGCGCCGATCGCGATCTTCGAGGACGAACCGCCTCAATCGACATGGCTTGAGATCCTGCTGCTGGCCGAGCGCATCGGCTCGGGCCCGTCGTTGATCCCCGAGGATCCGCTCGACCGTGCGCTGATGATGGGGATCTCCACCGAGATCTGCGGTCCTGAAGGCTTCGCCTGGAACAGGCGCCTTGAGATGATGGGGCGGCCGAGCACGCGCAATCCGTCGGGCGACACGAGCAAATACGACATGAACCGAATGACCAAAACCTATGGAGTTTCGGCCGAGACAATCGCCAATTCACCAGGCCGGATGATTTCGATCATGCGAGGGCTCGCGGCACAGCTGCACAAACAGAAAACGACCGGCTCGGAATACCTTATCGGTCAGCGGCTTTCGGCGTGCGACCTTCACTGGGCGGCATTTTCCGGTTTCATCGCGCCGCTGCCGCATGAGCTCTGCCCGATGCCCGATTTCATGCGCGACAACTATAGCCATCTGACGCCCGAGCTGGCCGCGGCGCTCGATCCGATCCTGCTGGAGCATCGCGACCGCATCTACCAGCGCCACATCAAGCTGCCGATGGAATTTTGATGATCGACCTCTACTACGCGCCAACTCCCAACACCTGGAAGGTGAGCATCATGCTCGAGGAGTGCGCCCTGCCGTACCGCATGATGCCGGTCGACATCATGGCGGGCGATCAGAAGCGAGATGAGTTCCTGGCGATCAATCCCAACGGACGCATTCCCGCGATCGTCGATCACGATACACCCGATGGATCGCTATCGGTGTTCGAATCAGGCGCGATCCTGATTTACCTGGCGGAAAAGACCGGACGTTTCCTCGCATCCTCCGGTCGCGCCCGCTTCGACGCGCTTGGTTGGCTGATGTGGCAGATGGGCGGGCTGGGACCAATGGCCGGGCAGGCGCACCATTTCCGGCGCTATGCGCCAGAAGGGAATGATTACTCGACCGATCGCTTCGTCAATGAGACGGCTCGGCTCTATGGCGTCATGGACAGCCAGCTTGCGTCGAACGAATGGCTGGCAGGCGCGGGCTACACTGTTGCCGACATCGCCTGCTGGGGATGGGTCTGGTATCACCGGATGCACGGTCAGAACCTCGATCAGTTCCCCTCGGTCGCGCGCTGGTTCTTCGCCATGTCCGAGCGACCGGCGGTGCAGCGCGGCAAGGAGCTGGGCCTCGATAGTCAGCCCGAGGAAATCAGGGCGCGGACGGAAGGTGCTTTCTACGGCTCAAACGGTCTGGCGCCCGGCGCATAGCCCAGTCCCTCGATCCGCGCCATCAAGCATGGCATGCCAGTTGTCAGAGCCTGGCTGCCCCATTCGCCGGTCAGGCGTCCCCTGCGTTGCGCTCATTGCCATCCCTTACCCGGAGCATCCTGCCTATCGCTTGCAGGTTGCAAGGTAAAGTGCCCCAAGGGCAATGGAGTCAGGTCACCAGATCCCTTCGAACCGCAGCAGCTGCAAACCAGCGGCCGGTCGGACCAAGACGAGGTTGCCCTGCGGATCCCGCGTGAAGCGGTGGATCAACTGCATCGAGGCCGGGGTGTTGCCGCTGCCTTCCGCGTCGCAATAGGAGCCGGTCCAGCCCAGCACCTCGAAGTTGTCCATCGCGACGATCCAGACGCGGTTGTTCGAGCCATCGGAAACATACATGTACTGCCCGCACAGCGAAAAGGCGATATCGAAAGCCGCGCCCCACAGGCCAGTGCCCGGCCCCACCACGACTTCGCGCAGGAACCGGGCTCCGCCCGGAATCCGCTCGAAGGCCTGGACCCGGTTCTTGATGCGGTCAGCGACGTAAATCATCCCGTCGGGACCCAGCGTGACGCAGTGGACCGGATTGCCGAACGCTTCCTCCTCACGTTGGCCGGCCGGGTCCTTGCCGTAGGACCCCCACATCCGCGTGAAGACCCCGGTGTCCGAATTGAATGCGGCAACGCGGTGGTTGCCATAGCCGTCCGAGAAAAACACCTCGCGCGCCGCGGTGTCGTGGTAGCAGGTGGTCGCGCGGTTGAGGTGGGTAGTGCTGGCATCGTCGCCAGGCACTCCGCGCTCGCCAATGCGCACCAGCAGCTCGCCGCGTCGCGAGAACTTGAGCACGGCGTGGTCGTCCTGCTTGTAGCCGAAGACCCAGACGTTGTTCTCGCTATCGACCTCGATCCCCTCGCTGCCCTCGGGCCATTGCGAGACGCCGTTCACTGCGGGCACGCAACTGGGCCCGCCCCACGCGCCCACGAATGCACCGCCTGCGTCGAACTCAATGACATGGGGCAGCATGGCGGCGCTGTCGCCATGGGGCTGGGTCAGAATCCAGAGGTGCCCGTCGGGGCCGTAGGCGGCATCCAGCGTCGAGCCGATAGTACGGCCTTCAGGCAGGTGGAACAGCTCCGCACCAAGATCGCGGGTGAAATGCGGGCGGGGCACCGCCGAGGCATCAGGCTTCACTGCTCCGACTGCATTCATGACAGCTCCTCGAATTGCACCCCAGGTTCCGTCAGGCCGGGAACAGCACTTCCGCGTTCTTGACGAAGAACTTCTCCATGAGATCGGGTCCGAAGCGCTCGATCTGGGTGACGAACTTGCCGTAGAAATCCGAACCGCCTTCGACGTGCGGGTAGTCGCTGGCAAAGCAATAGACTTCCTTTAGGCCGTATTTGTCGAGGTAATCACCGACCGGTTCGAAATCGAACGCCATGACGCGCACGTTGCGGCGGATATAGTCGGAAGGCAACATTGGCAGGCGCTTGCGCATGACCCCGCCCATATATTCCTTCTCGTGCAGCGAATGGTTGTTGTGGTGCCAGATATCGAGCAGGTGGGCCAGGGGCCCGATCCAGTGCGCAGTGTGCTCCTGCGAGCAGACGTAGAGGTTCGGGTGACGATCGAACACCGCGCCGGTCACCATGGTCGCGATGAAATTCTGCACCGCCAGATGCACCACGGATAGCCACCAGGGATCAAGGCTGATTTCCTGCGTCCACATGTAGCCTTCGAAGGCAGGGGCATTTTTCCATTCGTGGGTGCGCAGGAACGATCCCGCGCCGCCGATGTGGAAGTGCAGGCCAACTCCTGCCTCGGCCAGCATTGCATAAAACGGATCAAGGTCGCTGTGCGCTGGCGAAACACCTCCCGGAGGATCGCCGTTGCCGATCCACACCCCGGCCATGCCCGCGTCGATCGCCTTCCTGGCATTGGCGATGAGCTCGGGAACGGTGTCGCCATAGACGGGTGCGATGACTTTCATCCGGCTCGATTGGCGCGCCACCCCGACCAGCCATTCGACGTGGGCATCGACAAGGCGGCGGCCATAGGCTCGGTATTCCTCGGTGGTTTCGCCGAACAGCTTGCCCATCGGGCTGCCTGCCTCCGCCGTCGCCAGCTGGATGCCCCACAGACCGATCGACGTGGGGAACAGCAACTGGCTCTTGATTCCCATCATGTCCATCACTTCAAGGCGGCGCGTGATATCGACTGCGCCGGGTGCGACCGGGCCCTTGACCTTGTAGATGGTATCGGCCTCGATGGGGTAAACATCGCCCGCATAATCGGGTATGCTGGCATGGTTGGGCCTCGGCGGCTGCGATTTTATGAGGTCCGCAATCGGCTTGGCGATGGGGCCGAACACCTCTTCCCAGATTTGGGCCGGGAACATCTCGTGGCTGTCAACATCGACGATGCGGCCCGCGTAAGGCTTTACGGCATCGGGGACTGCGGCGAAGGTCTGTTGCATGATTCAACTCGCATTCTGAGCTGTTATATCAGCTTGAGCGGGGGCCATGATCAGCGCCATCGGACCGGGCGCGGATGGGGGCACCGGCGGTAAAGTGTAACAGTAGTTGAGGGTTCGTCAAGAAATCTTGGCCGTCTGCCGTAACTTGTGTAATTATGCCCGCAATGGCCCGGATCGTGCCGCCTTGGCAGGCGCGCTGCAATGGAGACGCAGAGGATGACCTTGCCCTTCAAACTGGTGTCGGCGGATTCGCATATTGCCGAGCCGCCCGACCTGTGGCGCGGGAGGATCGAGCCACGCTTCGCCGACCGCGCGCCAACAGTCGTCAGCATGGAGGAGGGCGATTACTTCGTGATCGACCAGAGCCGCCCGATAAAGAACGGCGCCCCCGGCATCGGTATCGGGCTGCTGGCCACCAGGCGCAAATATACCGAACCGGAAAGCTATGATTTCGGCCACACCGGCCGCTGGCAGGACGTTCCCGAAAGCGCCTACGATCCGGACAAACGCGCGGCCGAGCTCGACCGGGAGGGGATCGAGGCAGAGCTGCTCTATCCAACCCTTGGCCTCGGCATCTTCGGCCTGCGCGACCGGGAATACCGTTATGCCTGCATCAGGGCCTATAACGCGTGGCTCGCCGAATATTGCGCGGCGCAGCCCGGACGGCTGTTTGGCGTAGCGGTGATTGCAACGGTCAGCATCGAACGCGACATCGCGGAACTTGAGCGCTGTGCCAAGGCCGGTTTGCGGGGCGCGATGGTAGCGATCAACCAAAAGTCGGGAGCGAGCTATGGCGACGCCGAGTTCGATCCGCTGTGGGCCGCCTCAGCCGATCTCGGGATGCCAATCAGCCTCCATGTCGCCGCCAGCGAAACCGGCTTCGCCGCCACCGGCAACATGTGGGCCGACTTCGCCTGCGTTTTCACGCCAACCATGTACACTATCGTCTCGATGATCTTCTCCGGCATCTTCGACCGGCACCGCGGGCTCAGAGCGCTCTCGGTCGAAAACGACGCCTCATGGGCACTGGCCGTGCTCGAACGGATGGACGATCGCTGGCTGCATGATCGCCACTGGGCTGGAGGCCATGCGATCACTTCCGGCCGTTTGCCCAGCGAGATCTTCCACGAGCATGTCGGCTGCACTTTCATGCGCGACCGCACCGCAATCGCTTGCCGCGAAATCATCGGCAAGGGCAACATCATGTGGGGATCGGACTTCCCCCACTTCGACGGCGCCTGGCCAGGCAGCAGCGGGGTGCTCGAGCGACAGTTCGCAGGCGTTCCAGCCGAAGATCAACGGCGGATCGGGCGCAGCAATGTGATCGACTTTTACGGCCTGCCGCTCGAACCCTGAGCACGGATGTTCGTTTATCGGGAGCAACTAGTCTCGGCGGATTCGCATATCGTTGAGCCGCCGACGCTGTGGACCGACCAACAAGAGCGAGTTGTGCCATCGCGGGCGGGAAACGGGCGGAAGCAGCGCGGCAGGCTGAGCCCGCCCTGACGCCCTCAGTTATCGAGGTGTGCGGTGGCGAACAGATTGAGCCATTGCTGCCGGGCGGATGCTGACATTTCTCCCATTGCCAGCGAGTTGAGCATGTACATCGATTTCCTGCCGGCTACGATCCGGTAAAGGCCGGTCAACGGCGTTCCCGCCGGACAGCCGCTCGATTTCCGCTCGAAGGTCAGCGATGTCTCGTCCTGGGCGATCGTCGTGAAAGTGCTTGGGCACAGCCTGGTTGCGGCTTGCTGGATCTCGCCTGCCCAATCGCTTGCGGAATTCATGTTTTTCTTGCGCAACCGGACAATGATATCGAGCGCTTCGGTCCAGTGATCGACCGACGTGCCCTGCACGGCGATGCGATCTGTTACATATTTCGGGTTGCTGTCATTGAACCGGATCATTTCGGTCCGCCCGCTGTCCAGTACCGCCGCCAGCGGCGGGTAGGTCCGGTGATCGAAGGTCAGCTTTTCAGCAATTGCTGTGCCCGGAAACGCCAGAACCAGCAGAGGCGCCAGATAGGTCCACTTCAAAGCCGCCTCCTCCTGAGCTGTCTAACCGGTTCCAAGGTAGCCATTTTCCAGCACAATTCCAGCACAGTATTTTGGCGTCACATCACTGTAACAAATGCGGATTAACGAGCACTCGCGCGGATAGCGATCTTTGGGCCTGCTCCGCGGGATCGCACGCACGACAAGGGACAAAGAACTATGACCAGATCATTCCCAAGGATTGTATTTATGCTTTCCGCCACTGCCTGCCTGCTTGGCCCGACCAATGCCTATGCTGCCAGTAAAGCCGAACTGGCGATTGCAGCCGATGTCAGAGCGACATCGTCAGTCAACCGGATCGATAGCGGCATTGCACCTGGCAATATAATTGCGGCAAACCAGCGCGAAACCAATCTTCGTAAGACTGCCAGTTTCGTGATTGTGTCAGGCATCGAAAGCACCAGGCGGCAACGCGGCCTCCGCTGAGCTGATACCAGTTGCTCAGGCTGGTTCGAGGAAGTGCCGTTTGCGGACGCTAGGCGCCGCGCTCTGGATGGCCTCGACGAACTGGTCGGTGGCGTTTTCCCAAGTGAACCGCGCGCCGAACACGGCCGCGGCCATGCGGTCCAAGCGCAGGGCCTTGGCTATTGCAAGCTCGAGATTGTCGTCGAGAGTGCCTACCGTAGCTGGCATTGAGCCATCCGCACCCCGGCCGTCGCGGCCGAGCACGTCGATCGGTCCGGGCACCGGATAGGCGGCGATCGGCAAGCCGCATGCCAGGGCCTCGATCAACACAAGACCGAATGTGTCGGTGCGGCTGGGGAAGACGAAGCAATCGGCGGCGCGATAGGCGCCGGCCAGCTCTTCGCCCGCCAGTGAGCCCAGGAACACCACATGCAGATAGCGCTGACGCATCGTTTCGAGCGCCGGGCCGTCGCCGATCACGACCTTGGTTCCCGGAACATCGGCATCGAGAAATGCCTCAAGGTTCTTCTCGACCGCAACTCTGCCGACATTGAGCATGATCGGGCGCGGCAGGCCGTCCATCGCGGCCAGCTTGTCGCCCTTCATGTTGAACAGCCAGCGATCAATTCCCCGGCTCCAGCGCCGGGTCCGGGTGATACCGCGCGCGGCAAGCTCGCTGGCGAGGCTGTCGGTGGCGACCATCACCGCGTGGCTTTCGGCATGAAATCGCCGCATGATCGGCCAGAAGCGTTCGGCGCTGATGCCTGTGCGGGCGGCAGCATAATCGGGAAAGCGGGTGTGAAATGCCGTCGTGAACGGCACGCCGCGCGCCAGGCACCAACTGCGCGCGCTCCAGCCGATCGGGCCTTCGGTGGAAATATGAACGATCTGCGGATCAAACGCGTCGAGCATCTTGTGCACCCCAAAGCGCGGCGCCATGGCGAGCCGGATCGAGGCATAGCCGGGTAGCGGCACGGTGAGGAAGCGCTGCGGGGTGATCAGCTCGACTTCATAACCGCGCCGGTCGAGTTCAGCCACGGTTGCGCCAAGCGTTCTGACAACGCCGTTCACTTGCGGATACCAGGCGTCGGTTGCGATGGCGATTCTCATCCTGCTAGCTCCATGGTCTGGGGTAAACTGGCTGCCTTGGCGGTCTCACGGGCCCAATCGACGATGCGCATTTCGCCGCTCGGCTCTTCGACCAGCGCGGTGCAGCTTTCGACCCAGTCACCGTCGTTGTAATAGGTCACACCGCCGGCGAACTGGCGGATCTCGGCGCTGTGGATGTGGCCGCAGACTACGCCGTCGAGCCCGCGCTCGTTCGCTTCGCGCGCAACGGCATCCTCGAAATTGCAGACATATTCGACGGCGTTCTTGACCTTGCGCTTCATGTGCGCCGAAAGCGACCAGTAGGGCAGCTTCATGCGGCGGCGAATTGAATTGAGCAGGATGTTGGAGCGCAGCAGCAACCCGTAGGCCGTGTCGCCGAGGAAGGCGAGCCAGCGGGCATAGAGCACCACGCCATCGAAGCTGTCGCCATGGGTGACCAGCAAGCGGCGGCCGTCGGCGGTTACGTGGATCGCTTCAAGGACCAGTTCGACGCCGCCAAAGGTCAGCCCGGCAAAATCACGCAGCATCTCGTCGTGATTGCCCGCAACAAAGACCACGCGCGTGCCCCGGTGCGCCTGCTTGAGAATGCGGCGAATCACTTCGTTGTGTGCGTCCGGCCAGTACCAGCCCTTCTTGAGCCGCCAGCCATCGACAATATCGCCGACCAGATAGAGCGTCTCGCATTCGAACGAGCGCAGGAAATCGACCAGCAAGGTGGCATTGCAGCCCTTCGTGCCGAGGTGGATGTCCGATATCCACACCGCACGATAGCGATGCTTGGGGCGAAACCCCTTGGGATCGGGCAAATCGAGCCAGGGTGGATAATTCGGCGTGGCCGGCGGGGACCCAGTCCGATCCTTCAACTGGTCTTGTGCGGCGAATAACATCGGGTGGACTCCGTCAGGTTCCGCCCATCGTATGCCCTGCCCAGGTTTCGGCTGCGTGACGCTACCAAGGCAGATTGATTACATTGCCGGAGCCCTGACTGGCTCGGGAAGCGGATCATGCGCCAGGATGTCAACCCCTTCAGGCACTGCCGCGAACGCAGGATTCAGCCCCATCATCCGGGCAAGCGCGCGCAGTTCCTTGCCTATGGATTCGGTGAACAAAGCCGCAAACGGTTGGCGGACGGACAGCACGAGCCGATCATCCACCGCGCGCATCCCGCAGGCCGCCAACGCCGCGAGGGAGCCGCCCGTAAGCCTGCGGCACAGCCGGACGGCCTGCCCCCAGATTGCCGCCTGATGCAGCGATTCGGCGGGGGCCAGCCGGCCCAACCCCATGGCTGCAACAGGCCTGCCGCTGTTGGCCAGTACGCAGGCTGCCAGCATCGCGCGTTCTTCGTGGTCAATGCCGATCCAGCGTTTGCGCAACGCCCAGTCGGTGGCATGTTCGGCGCGCAAATTGGGTTCCAGCCGCAACGAGGCCAGCGCCAGCATGGTTGCTGCGAGCCGCAGGTTTTCGCGGCGGCGCTTGCCCGGCAGATTCGCGGGTTCGGTCCAGTCGGTGATCGCCTTGGCCAGCGCGGCCGGGCTGCCCCAGCCGGCCGTGAATTCGGCAATCCCGGCAAGCGCCGGATCAACCTGGCGTTCGGCCTTGCTGAGGGTGCGATAGATCAGCCCCTCGCGCAGTCCCCAAGATGAAAATATCAGGCTGGAAGGCCGGATTTGCTCCGCCAGAACGGCAATCAAGGCGCTGGCGTCTGCCAGGCCAGCGAGCCGCGAGGCGGACAGGCCGGGCACCTGCAGGGGCGCTGGGCTGCGTCGCCGGGCGAGTGTGCCCGCCAGCGCAATCGCCGTCGCCGTATCCAGCTCAAACCCATGCGGATCATCGAGCGGCCAGCCGGTTGCATCAAGCGCATAGCGGGCAAAGGCGCGGCACGAACCGCCGACCAGATAGAGCGGCAAGCCATGCCCGGCACCCAGGTCAGCCTTTTGGAGCAGCTTGGCGACCTTGCGTTTGAACTGCGCCGGCCCTGCCTTGCGCCAGGCTGGCAGCAGCAGCGAGCCTAGCGGCAAGCTGATGCCATGCGCGCAATGATCCTCCCCCAGGCCCTGGCTGTCGATATCGACAAGTTCGAGACTGCCACCACCAAGATCGCCAACCATGCCTTTGGCGACAGGAAAAGCCGCCATCACTCCGTGGGCACTGGTGATCGCCTCGTCCTCGCCAGAGAGCAGGCGCGGCTTGAGGCCAAGAGCTCTGACCGCATCCAGAAATTGCGGTCCATTCGTTGCATCGCGCGCCGCCGCGGTGGCGACGACAGTGACATCGGCAATTCCGGCCGTCTCGATCAGGATGCGATAGCGGGCGAGACCAGCCAGCGCCGCAGCCATGGCTTTCTTCGACAACAGGCCGGTTTCCCCGACGCCGCGGCCGAGTTTTGCCGTCACTTTTTCGTTGAGCAGCACGGTCGGCGCGCGTGGCGGGCCGCCATAGACGACCAGGCGCACGGTGTTGGACCCGATATCGATAATGGCGCGCTGGGGAGGCATCGCTTTGGAGATAGGGACTACGCCCCGCAAAGTCACGGCTATCCCGCCTCAAGTCCACTGTCTTGCAGGGCAAGCGTCGGCACCTGCCGGCCTGACTTCAGCGCCGCGCCGCGCCCGGAAAGCGAAGGGTTGGTCATGAAATAGGAGTGCAGGTTGAACGGCGGCTCCCGCTTGCCAACGCGGCTGTAGGTGCCGTCCGGCCCCAGCAGCCAGCTCTGCTCGGTATCGAGCAGATTGGCCAGCATCACCTGATCAAGCACCTGATCATGCACTGTCTGGTTGGTAATCTCGACGAGAACTTCGACCCGGCGATCAAGATTGCGGGTCATGCCGTCAGCCGAGGAGATAAACAGCCGGGCCCGGTTGTGCGGCAATTCGGCGCCATTGGCGAAGGCCCAGATTCGGCTGTGCTCCAGAAATCGCCCGATAATCGACTTGACCATGATCGATTCCGACAGGCCCGGCGCGCCGGGGCGCAGGCAGCAGATGCCGCGAATCACCAGCATGATCGAGACCCCGGCCTGGCTCGCGGCATAGAGCCGGTTGATCAGGGCGGAATCGGTCAGCGAATTGAGTTTCGCCCAGATCGCCGCCGGTTTGCCTGCTCCGGCATTGGCGATTTCGGCGTCGATGCATTCATAGAGCGTTTGCCGGATGCCGGTCGGCGAGATCGACAGTATTTCGGTGGAATCGGGTTCGATATAGCCGGTGATGAAGTTGAACAGCTTGGCCACATCGCGCCCGGCGCGGGGGTCGGCGGTGAAAAAACTGAGATCGGCGTAAATGCGCGCGGTGACCGGGTGATAGTTTCCCGTGCCGAAGTGGCAATATGTGCGATAGCCCTGCCCCTCGCGACGCACCACCATCGAAACCTTGGCGTGGGTCTTCCAGTCGACGAAACCATAGATCACCTGGACTCCGGCGCGCTCCAGTTCGGACGCCCACAGCAGGTTCTGCTCTTCGTCGAAGCGGGCCTTGATTTCGACCACGGCAGTCACCGACTTGCCCGATTCCGCCGCAAGCATCAGCGCTGCGATCACCGCCGACTGCTTGCCTGCACGATAGAGCGTCTGCTTGATGGCGATGACATCGGGGTCGGTCGCGGCCTGGCGGAGGAAATCGACCACCACTTCAAAGCTCTCGTAAGGGTGGTGGATGACCAGATCCTTTTCGCGGATTGCTGCGAAACAATCGCCGTCGTGCGCCAGCACCCGCTCGGGATAGCGCGGACTGTAGGGTTCGAACTTGAGCTCGGGCCGGTCCTCCTCGACCAGCGCGGCGAGGCCGCCCACCCCGATCAGCCCGCCGGTCTTGGTGACCAGCGCGCGGTCAAGCCCCAGTTGCTCGCGCAACAGCGCTTCGGCGTCGCGGTCGAAACCCTCCTGCAGTTGGAGGAGGATGACCGAGCCGCGCCGCCGCCGCTGAATCGCGGTGCGGAAATACCGCACGAGGTCTTCGGCGTCTTCCTCGACTTCGATGTCGCTGTCGCGAAGCACCCGAAACACGCCGCTGCCAAGGATGGAAAAGCCCGGGAACAGCAAGTCGGCATGGCGGGAAAGCAAATCCTCGATACTGATATAGTGCGCTTTTTCGCCCGGCACCCGGATGAAGCGAGGCAGGGCCGAGGGGATCAGCACCATCTCCATCACCGGCGCCTTGTCGGCATTCCGGGTCAGCGAGAACAGCAGCCCCATGCCCTGGCTGGCGACGAAGGGGAAGGGGTGGGCCGGATCGATTGCCTGCGGGGTGATCACCGGGACAATATGATCGAGGAAATAGGACTTGAACCATTCAGCATCGGGATCGCCTCGCGGATCGGCGGAGGCCAGCGAAATTGACTTTTCAGCGAGAAGTTCGCGCAATTCGCGCCAGACCTGCTGCTGGCTCGCTTCAAGCGCCGCATATCCCTCGCGAATGGAAACCAGTTGCTGCGAAGGAGTGCGGCCGTCGATCGACACTTCGTCGATCTGGCGCCGGGCCTGCCCGGCAAGGCCGGCAACCCGCACGGTCATGAATTCGTCAAGGTTGCTGCCCGAAATCGACAGGAAGCGCAGCCGCTCAAGCAGCGGACAGTCCTCGTTCTGGGCTTCGGCAAGCACGCGCTGATTAAAGGCCAGCCAGCTCAGTTCGCGGTTGAAATAAAGGGCCTCATCGACCGGCGCGGCACGGTCGTCGCTTTGCATCGTTGCTCTGTTCGTCATTACCTGCCTGCTCTTGTCCCGTTCCGGCATGTGGCAGAAGTGTTACACAGCCATGACGAAACCGTGAGCTAAAAAAGCGGGCGGGCTGCTTGCGCGGCCCGCCCCAGGCAGGGTTCTGATCGGGAGGAGGATGATCAGAACTTAACTGTGAAATCATGCAAAAGGGGGCGCGCTTCGAATCGCCGAAGTCAGAGTGTGCACTGCAGCATTTGATGTTACAACAGCGAAATCCAAAGGTGGGAATAATACAATTGCTGAGGTTTTTGGCGCATATCGGCATCGCGAACATTGGCAAAAAGGGGCAGGCTGCTTGCGCAGCCCGCCCTCTTTTCAAGGTTTGATCGGGTGAGCGTGATCAGAAGGAAATGGCTGCCTCGATGCCGAAAGTCCGCGGCGGATTGTAGTTGGCATAGGCGCCGAGCGTACCGTTGTTGGCATTCGAACGGCGATAGATATGCGTTTCGTCGAGCAGATTGCGTGCCCATGCAGCAATCGTCACGCTCTGGCCGTGGTCATTCAGCGGAATGTCCGCCAGAGCGAGGCGGCCGTTGACGATGAAGCTGGGCTCAGCCAGCACATTTTCTGCCTGAAAGCTGTACTGCTCGTCGGCATAGTTGGCGTCGACATGCAAACGCAGCTTGGTGCCAGCACTGCCAATTGGCAGATCGTAGTCGAAGTAGCCGGAAACTGCGTTCCTCGGCGTATAGACGACGAAGACCTGAGTCAGGACGCCAAAGGTCGGTCCGGGGTTGGGGTTAGCTGTCAGCGGAATGTCAGTATAGGTATAGGCGTAGGAAACGCCCATGGTAGCATTCGGGAACGGCTTGGCCGTAAGTTCCGCCTCAAAGCCGCGGATTTTCGATACTCCCGGTGCGTTGGCGGTATTTTCTGTGTGGAGATTGAATGTCGGGTTCGGTGCACCATTCGACAGGGTCGGTGCGGTATCGACATTGTCGAAATCGACCTGCGTACCAATGCGATTCATGAGATAACCGGCAAGGTTCAAGCGGACCTTGTGATCAAACAGATCCATCTTCGCGCCGATTTCGTATGCCTTCACCGATTCAGGATTGAAAGCCCCGAAATTCGACGAGCGATCATTCGCGCCGCCGGCGCGATATCCAGTCGAATATTTGGCATAGAGGTTGATTCCGTCCGCCACGTCCCAGGCAGCAACGAACAGGGGATCAACACGGCTACCGTCGAATTTGAAGGTATAAGGAGTGGCAACGCCTGAAACCATCGTCAGCGCGCCGTCGCGCTTGTCCTTGGTGTAGCGAAGGCCCGCTGTCAGGTGGATACGATCAGTCGGAGACCATGTTACCTGCCCGAAAGCAGCATAGCTCTTGGCCTTGGCGTGGCTGTCGCGCTGAATGAACCACTGCTCGGGGGCGAAACCCTGATTGCTGGAAGTGATCGGACCCGTCACAATCGCGCTGTTGATTGTGTAGCCGGTGCCGTCGACATTCCACTTGTTGGTCGAAGGTGTCCCCGCGAATTCGCGGACTTGCTCGCTGAAGTAATAGAGGCCAGCTGCATATTCGAGATGATCGATACTGCCCACTGCCTGCAGTTCCTGGCTGAACTGCGTCTGGTGCAGGTAAGAATTGCTGTAACGGCTGAAGTTCGCGTTTGGTGCGAAAATCGTCCGGTGCGCACCGCCCGAGTTGTCCCACTGAGAGGTGGTAACGCCGCGCCAGCCAGAGATTGAGCGCAGCTCCAGTCCGGGCGAAAGTTTGTATTTCAGCGTTGCCGAGAAGCCATGACTGTCGTCGGTGCTGGGCTGTTGAGGCACTCCGATTTCGGCCACGGTCTGACGGTCGGTATGAATCTGAACCAGCGGCGAAAGCGGCGCGATGCAGGTCGAACAGACCAGCGATGTCCCCACCGGGCTGCCCGGCGCGACCAGCTTGAGTGAGACCGGGTCATAAATGCCCACGGTCTTGCCGGTCGGGTTATAATTGATCAGCTGGCTGTAGTTGGGCGAATTCTCGTCCTTCAGCCGGTCATAGGCAAAAACAGCAGAGAAACCGTCGAACGGTGTCCACTTGGCCGAAATCCGTCCGCCCACATCATTCTTGTAGTTCCACCCGGTCTGCCCGGCGAGCGGGTTTTTGACTGTGGCATTTTGATGCTGGACCAGCCCGTCAATCTTGACCGCAACGTTCGCAAATGTTGGCAGGTTTACGTGGGCTTCGGTGGTGTAGCTGCCATAGTTGCCGACGCCGCCGCTGAGGCGACCGCCGAATTCGCCGCTTGGCTCCTTGGTAACGATATTGAGTGCGCCGCCTTCGGTATTCCGTCCGAACAATGTCCCCTGCGGGCCACGCAGAACTTCGATGCGCTGGACATCGAACAGCGCGGCAGTGAGACCCTGTTGGCGGCCGAGGTATATGCCATCAATATAGACACCGACACCCTGGTCGCGCGCGGTCTGGTTGGCATCGAAAGGAACAATGCCGCGGATACCTACTGTCAGCGCAGAATTGCGCGCTTCGAAGGTGGCAACACGCAAGCTGGGCACCGAACCATCTGCAAGGTCAATGATGCTCTGGACGTGGCGGTCCTTGATGCCCTCTGGCGACAAGACTGAAATTGCGATTGGCGTTCTCTGCAGATTGGTTTCGCGTTTGGTAGCGGTGACGACGATTTCAGTCAGGTGGGCGTCGTCACCTTGAGGTGCTTCTGCAGCAGCCTCAGCGGCACTATCCGCGGCAGCATAAGCGGCGGGAGCAAATTGCAGCAAGGCAATTGCGGCTAAAGAGGCTGACAGTCTGAAGGCTGCTCGTGTCACTGGTGATTTCCCTGGTTTTGAAATTGTTCTGTTCGGTCAGGGAATCACAGCGACTCGCGCGGCGATTCCCTCGGTCCGACAGCGCGGTTAGGGACGGGACATTGCAGTAGCGCTACGGAGTGATGACAGATTGATGACACTGCCTCGATGACGCACGGACTGGCTCGATGACGCACAGACTGGCAGGATTAGCGCGGCGCTGGCATCTGAATACTGCGAATGATAGTCACGCAGCATGGGACCTGCCGACCGAAGTGACACTGTGCCTGCGCTTCGGTGTGAGACGCACAACCCGCCGCGCGGTGAGGCTTGACGGGGTTCATCCTGGCGCTGGTCGGCGTGCTGCTTGCCGGGCTGGGCGGACGCGACCAGATGACTGTGGCGGCGCTGTCGCGCAACCTGGGATCAAGGCCCGGGGTCTTGCTGGTGGCGATTGGTGTCTGCTGCGTTTCGGCAGCGCTGGCGGGATGGGCGGCGATGCTGATTGCGCCGATGATGACCGCACCAGCGAGGGTGTTCCTCGCCGCCATCGCGCTGGGTTTCGCCGGCGGCGAGGCCCTGGTCCTGTCCCCTGGGCGCGATCCGCTGGAGCCGACGCTGTCGCTGGGTGCCCTGGCGGCAGTGTTGCTGGCGCACCAGTTGACCGATGCGGCGCGGTTCCTGATCTTCGGCATAGCGCTCGCCGCCGACGCGCAGATTCCAGCGACACTGGGCGGCGGCCTTGCGGGGGTGCTGCTGCTCGCCGCTGCCTGGGGCGAGTCTGAATGGTTTGTGTGGCAGCAGCTGCGCTGGGTAAGGCGCGCACTTGGGCTGGTCATGCTGCTGTTTGCGCTGTGGCTTGGTCTGAGGGTGGTTGGCTATGCATGATCCGCACATGATCTCAGGCGCCAGTGACAGCGCCATTGCCGACTGGCTGGAGGCGCTGCTGCGCACGGCGCTAACGGCGACGTCCGGCGTAGTGGCCATCACGGTGCCGGGCGGTGCGACGCCCTTTCCGATCCTGGCCGAGTTGGCGGGCCGCGATATTGACTGGCCGCGCGTGGCGGTGTGGCCTGGCGACGAGCGGATCGTGGGAGAACTGGACCCGGCGAGCAATGTGGGGCGCATCCGGGCCGCACTGGCGCAAACCGGCACGCGCATCACGCCGCTCGAGGAGGATTCCCGGCCGCCACATTTCGTGCTGGCCTGGCTGGGTATGGGCGGAGACGGCCATATTGCCTCGCTGTTCCCCAGCACCGATCCCCGCGCCGAAGACCCCCACCTCGTGCGCCGCCTCACACCCGATCCACTACCGCCCGAAGCTCCCTATGAGCGGCTGACGCTGACCATTCCCGCGCTGCTCGATAGCGACGCCTTGCTGTTCGTCATTCGCGGCGAGGCCAAGCGTGTGCTGTTCGAAGCGGCGGCGGCGGGCAGGAACGACCTCCCCGTTGCCCGGCTGCTGCGCGCGGCCACCCAGCCCGTCACATGCTTTACCTGATTCCGCCGCCCGCGCATCGCGTCGTCCTGCGGCTGGCGCATGGGCTGAGGCGGCGCTGGTGGTTCATGCGCCGGCCACGCCTGTCAGGATGCCGGGTTCTGGCACTCGACGGGCTCGGCCGGGTGCTGCTGGTTCGGCATTCGTATGGTTCGGGCAAATGGATGCCGCCGGGCGGCGGGGTCGGGCGCGGCGAAGACCCGGTCGCTGCGGCGCAGCGCGAACTGCTCGAGGAAACCGGCTGCAGCTTGCTTTGGGCAGCACATATAGAGCTCTCCGAAGAGCAACTCCACGGTGCGGGCAACTCGGTTCATGTCGTCGCCGGGGAGACACGCGATGTGCCGCGCGCCGATCGCCGGGAAATCATTGAGGCCGGGTTTTTCGCGCTTGCCGACTTGCCTGAGGCCATGCCGCGCCTGTTCCGCGCGCGACTGCCTGAATGGATCACAGCAGCGATAGCTGCCCGTCCTGCGGATGCGCTTTAGGCTCGCTTTTCTCTCCTTCCAGCGCCGACAGAGTGATCCCCATCAGCCGCACCGGCTGGGGCAACGGCAGCAGTTCATCCAGCAAGGCATGGCCAAGCCAGGCGAATTCGGCCCGGTCGGCCACCCCCTGCGGCAGCGAGCGTGCGCGGGTCAGAGTGGCGAAATCGGCGCTGCGCAGTTTCAGAGTCACGGTGCGCCCCTTGGCCTCGGCTTTGACGATGCGCTCCCAGACAATGTCGATGATATTGTCGAGCGCCTCGCCCAGCACCGGGCCCGAAGAAAGATCGCGCTCGAAGGTGCGCTCGCCGCCAATTGACTTGCGCGGCCGGTTGGCATCGACCCGGCGCAGATCGATCCCGCGCGCGGCCCGGTAGAGATAATCGGCCTGGCTGCCGAAATGGTGGCGCAGGAAGGCGATGTCGCGATGTCGCAAGTCGGCGCCGATCACGATTCCGAGTTTCGCCATCTTTTCGGCGCCGCGGGGACCGATCCCGTGAAACCGCCGCACCGGCAGCGCGGCAACGAACTGTGCGCCTTCTCCCGGCCGGATCACGCATAGTCCGTCGGGCTTGTTCTGGTCGCTGGCGAGCTTGGCGAGAAACTTGTTGTAGGAGACGCCGGCGCTGGCGGTGATGCCGGTTTCCGCTTTGATCCGCGCCCGGATCAGCTCTGCGATGCGAGTGCCGGAGCCGATCCCGCGCAGATCCTCGGTGACATCGAGATAGGCCTCATCGAGCGCAAGCGGTTCGACATGAGGGGTGTATTCATGGAAGATGGCCCGGATCTGTCGCGACACCGCGCGGTAGGCGTCAAAGCGCGGTCGCACGAATATAAGCTCCGGGCAAAGCCGCGACGCCTGTACCGAAGGCATGGCGCTGCGCACCCCGAAGGCGCGTGCCTCATAGCTTGCCGCGGCCACCACGCCGCGTTCCGCCGACCCGCCGACCGCGACAGGCTTGCCCCTCAGCGAAGGATCGTCGCGCTGTTCGACGCTGGCGTAGAACGCGTCCATGTCGATATGGACGATCTTGCGCAGCCCCGGGGTTTGTTCGCGCCAATCACCGCTTGCATCAGGAGGGGCGTCTGGCATTTTTGGGGGCGGGTCCATCCGGCTCGCACCCGGTCAATTACGCCGCTGCGGCGCGCGGGTGAAGCTCCAGCCACCCGGCGTGGCACGGGCCACCAGCTTGCCGATCGACATGGGCTGGCGCGCGCGCAATGTATCGAACAACCTTGCCAATGCGCTGCCGCGTACCTCTTCATCGCCCATCTCGCGCACGATCCGCTCGAGCACCCTGACCGCAATCGCGCGCGGCGCACGCGGACGATAGGTGATTCCCAGCCCTTCGCGCACCACGCGTTCGTCCCATTCGCGCTGCGCCGCCCAATCGAGCGCCGCATCGGCATCGGCGAGATGCGCGGCGCTGGCGGCGAGCGCGGGCACATCGAGCCAGTCGGCGTGGACCAGCGCCTGGCGCAGGCGCACCCGGTCATAGCGCGGGTCACTGTTGCTTGGGTCCTGCGCGGCGCTGACACCTGCGGCTGCGACCACTTCGGCCAGTTCGTCGCGCCGCCAGCCAAGCAATGGGCGCAGCAGCGGGATGTCGGTGCCAGGAACGAGGCCGCGCGCGCGCACCCCCGCCAGCCCCGCCACCCCGCTCGCGCGGTTGAGCCGCGCCAGCAGGGTTTCTGCCTGGTCATCGGCATGGTGGCCGCTGGCCAAGGCGGCCAGACCGCGCGCGGCGAGCCATGTGCCAAGCGCTGCATAGCGCGCCGCGCGGGCTTGAGACTGAACGTTGCCTGGCAAGACGTCGACAGCGAGGGCGACATGCGGAATGGCGAGGTTCCGGCAAAGCTTCGCAACATCGGCAGCCTCGGCAGCACTCCCCGACCGCAACTGGTGGTCCACGGTTGCGGCCTCGATGCGTCCCGGCATGGCGGCATGGGCGAGCAGCAGCAGCGCCAGACTGTCTGGCCCGCCCGAAACGGCAAGGCCCAGCTTCGCCTCTGGCGCAGCGCCTTCCGGCCATATTGCCGCGCAATCGCCGGTGAAGCGCTCGATCAGTTCGGGCGGAACTTTGCTATCAATTGCATTTTACTCCGCCGCGCGTCGCATCGTACTGCGCTTTCAACCGGCCAGCCGCCTCGCGCGGAAAATTGGTGGCGAATTCGCCAAGCGCGATACAGCTGCGGTTGGTGTCTTTGAGCTGGCGCATCGATTCCGCAAGATAGAGCAGACTGTCGGCGGCGCGTTCGCCGGTCTTGGACGCTTGGTAATTCTGCAGGAACCACGTCGCCGCCTCGCGAGGCTTGCCATCGTCGAGGAAGGCGCGGCCGAGCAGGTTGCGCGCATAGCTGACCTTGGCGTGACGTGGATAGCGATCAATCATCATCTTGAGCTGCTGCTGGGCTTCGGGGAAGAACTTGGCCTCCCACAGGCGGTAGCCATACGAGTATTCGTCGTCACCGGGATCCTGCGTCTGCGGCTTGGCAATCGCACGCACCGCCGCGATCCGCTGCGCCGAAGGACCGGCGGGGGCTGCCGACGGTCGCGCTGTGGGGGTGGACGATGCCGCTGGACGGGGCGACGAGGCTCCGCCAGTCATTGCGGCCAGATTGCCCGCGGGTGCCGATACTGAGGGCGTTGGGGAAGGCGTGGGCGGCGGAACCGGCACAGTGCTTGCAGCGGCGGTTGCAGCCGGGCTTGCAGAAGCCGCGGGCGACGCCGCCGCTCCAGCACCATTCACCTTGGCGTCCAGTTGGGCCAGCTTGTTGCTGTTTTCCTCAGACAGCGCGGTCAGGCGCTTGAGTTGGGCCTCAACCGATTCAAGCCGCGAAGCGAGATCGCCGATGGCTGAGGATGCAGCGGCCGGAGCGCCTGTTGGCGCGGCGACGGGCGCGACGATTTCAGGCCCGAAAAACTTGGTCTCGCCGGGAAATACCTTGCGCTGCAGCGCGCGGATCTGCGCTTCCATGGCGCGGATGCGTGCCTCGGCCAGATTGTCCTGCGCGCCAGCCGGAATCGCAGGCCCGGCCAGAGCCACTGCCAGCACGATCAAACTCGCCGACCTGGCCCGGCTTGACGAAGCAAATCGCCCACTACCCTTGAACAGTCTCATCATCGCCCTCTTGCTCCAACCTGCCTCCCAGCCTTTGCCCCATGGCAAAGCCCGTCCAAATCACAGATGAACCGCTGCGCTGATTGCCGCAGCGCTCGCAATGTGTCGAGCTTGGACTACTGCGAAACGGTGGAAGATTGCGAAGCGACTGGTTGGGCTGGGCTTGGCGACGCGGTTGCAGATGTCGCCCCGCTCCCCGTCGACGGGGCCGATTGCGACTGGCGCGCAGCGGAGGTCTGGCGACTGGCGGGAATGCGCTGGTCTGCACTGTTGTTGCGCGCGAGCGGCCGCTTTGGCGTCGAAACGGCGGACGAAGCGACTGGCGCAGGGGTTGCCACTGCGGGCGGCGCGGGCGGCGCGCTGGAACTTCGCGCGAGCAAGGCAGCGGCGCTAACCGGCACGTCGGTGATTGTCTCGTCACGTTCGGACAGCTTGGGGACATCGCGTCCGCCAACCGTAATCTGCAAGGCATCGGGCCGGGCAGTCCGGATCATCGGTCCTGAGGCTTCCGCTGGAACGGTGTAGGTTTCGCCCTGTGCCAGCTCTTTCTGAAAGAGCTGGACGCCCGCTGCATCATAGAATTTGACCCAGATACCTGGCTTGAGCGCAGTGAACACTACTGGGCCCTGCGCCGCTTCCGTCGCCACTGATGCCACGGCGATTGGTGCAGCCGAAGTCTCGCTCGCCTGCGGCTCGGGAATGGACTGCGCCGGCGCATAAAAGCTGCGCCACAGCATAAATCCAATCAACACCACGGCGAGCGCGCCGAGACCGGCAATCCAGGCGATCTTCCCGCTGGGCACGCGCGCCGGATCGCCCGGCTCGAAACTCGATGGCTGATAGCGATCGGAACTGGGCTCCTGCCCGGCCAGCTCGGCGCGCACCGCATCGGCGATGGCCCTTTCGTCCAGGCCCAGCGTGCGGGCATAGCTGCGTGCAAAGCCGACGGCATAAGCGCGGCTGGCCATCGCTGAAAATTTACCTTGTTCGATAAGCAAGAGGTGCCGCTCGGCAATCCGGGTTCGCGCGGCAATGTCGCTGAGCTTCAGTCCTGCGGCTTCCCGGGCCCGCAGCAAGGTCGTACCTACTCCATCAAGAGGCAATTCGACCAATTGTTCTTCACCCGCGTCCATGCTGTTCCCATGCAATTCTGGTTATTGGCGTCCCGGCGCTTAACAATGCGACGCGGGGGGCAATGTCAACGGCCAATTGTGCATTAGCGAAGCGATCCGCGCCCGGCAGTGCGTGGCAGGCGAGGAAGAGTGCTGCTGCACTTGCGCCGGCCCGTGGCGAGCGGACGATTAGTCGATGGAAATACCACGCGCCTCGGCCCAGGCAGTAAGCTCGGCGCGCATGTTTGGGGGGGGCGCGGCGAGCCAGCCCTGCATCGCCACAGCAATTTCGGCGGCGTTGATCTGGCACACCAATTCCTTCACCGGGCCGACCGAGGCCGGGGTGATCGACAAGCGGCGGATGCCAAGCCCGATCAGCGCCAGCGCCTCCAACTGGCGTCCGCCCATCTCACCGCACACCGTTACATCGACCGCATGCCCATCGAGCGAGGCCAGCACCCGGCGCAGGAAGCGCATGATTGAAGGGCTCAGCCAGTCATAGCGCTCGGCGAGCTTTGGGTTGGAACGATCGGCGGCAAACAGGAACTGCGTGAGATCATTGGTGCCGATTGACAGAAACGACAGCTTGGGCGCGAGCACATCGAGCTGTTCGGCAAGGCTGGGCACTTCGAGCATGGCGCCATAGCGGATGGATTCGGGCAGAATCTTCTTCTGCGATCTGAGATATTGCAGCTGGCGTTCGAACACGGCCTTGGCGGCATCGAATTCCCAGGGTTCCGACACCATCGGAAACATCACATTGAGCGTACGGCCGGCCGCCGCCTCAAGCAGGGCACGCGCCTGCACCTTGAGCAGGCCGTCGCGGTCCAGCGCAAGGCGCAGCGCCCGCCAGCCCATCGCCGGGTTTTCCTCGGCCTCGCCGCCATCGTGACGCAGATAGGGCAGCACCTTATCGCCGCCGATATCGACCGTGCGGAATACCACCGGTTTGGAACCCGCGGACTCGAGCACATCGCGGTAGAGCCGCGTCTGGCGCTCGCGCGCGGGCAGGGTCGCTGAAACCAGGAACTGGAATTCAGTGCGGAAAAGGCCAATCCCGTCCGCACCAGTGAGGCTCAGATTGGGCATGTCATCGCGCAGGCCCGCGTTGATCATCACGGCGATGCGGATACCGTCCACGGTGCGCGGCTCGACATCGCGCATTGCGGCAAAGGCCGCCTGGCGTTCGCGGCTCTTGGCGAAGCGCGCTTCGAATGCCTCGATCATCGCGGGATTGGGGCGCACTGTGGCGCTGCCCTCGGTGGCGTCGAGCAGCAGTGGGTCGCCATCGCGCACCACCCCGCGCAGGCCCCGCACACGGCCCAGCACCGGCACGCCCATGGCGCGCGCGACAATCACCACATGCGAGGTAAGCGAACCTTCCTCGAGGATCACGCCTTTCAGCCGCCGCTTGTCATATTCGAGCAGTTCGGCCGGGCCAAGATTGCGGGCGATGAGGATGGTGTCACTGCGCAGCCCTTGCGAGGCGGCGGTGCCGAGCTGGCCAGAGACCGTACGCAACAGGCGGTTCGAGAGATCCTCAAGATCGTGCATGCGATCAGCCAACAACGGATCGTCGATCTGGCGCATGCGCATGCGGGTGTGCTGTTGCACCCGCTCGATTGCCGCCTCGGCGGTCAGTCCGGAATCGATCGCCTGGTTTATGCGCCGCGCCCAGCCTTCATCGTAGGCGAACATCTTGTAGGTTTCGAGCACCTCGACATGTTCACCGCCGACGCCGAATTCGGCTTGGCCAGCCATCCTGTCGATTTGCTCGCGCATCCTGTCGAACGCGAGAAACACGCGCTGGCGCTCAGCCTCGGTATCCTCCGCCATCACATGTTCGATGTTGACCCGCGGCTGGTGAAAGACCGCGACGCCGCTGGCCAGGCCTTTGACCAGCTGGAGTCCGACAAGCCGCTGCGGCCCGATCTGCGTGGCCGGGAGGCTGCCTGCTTCCAGCTCATCGACCAGCCCGGCATTGACGATCAGTTCGGACAACACCATCGCTACGGTCTGCAAGGTCTCGATTTCGACCTCTTCATAGCGGCGGGGCTCTACATGCTGGACGCAAAGCACCCCTGCCGCCCGTTCGCGCCTAACAATCGGCACACCGGCGAAGGAATGGAACTTGTCCTCACCCGTCTCGGGCCGGTACGAGAAGTCGGGGTGCGCGGCTGCTTCGGCCAGGTTCAGCGTTTCGACGTTTTCGGCGATCGTGCCGACGAGGCCTTCGCCCACGGCCATACGGGTGATGTGCACAGCACTTTGCTCCAGCCCCCGGGTCGCAAACAATTCGAGCATGCCTTCGCGTAGCAGATAGATCGAGCACACCTCGCTATCGAGGCCTTGGCCGATGATCTCCACCACCCGGTTGAGCTTGGCCTGCGCATGGCTACGCGCCGCCATCACATCGTGGAGGCGCGTCATAATTATGCGGGATGCTTTGGCGGCAGAACGGTCCATTTATCCGATCTACCCCAAAGCGCGCGCTTTGGAAACGCGCACCTGCATTCGCTTCAATTAGCAGGTCCGCCAGGGCGGCGAACCTGCAGGCTCAGTACCGATCAATATCAATGGTGGCTGAGTTGTTCCTTGATTCGCAGTTTTTGTTTCTTGAGCGACTGGATCATGGAATCATTGGGCATGGGACGGCTCATCTCCGCCTCGATCTTGCGTTCGAGGCCGGCATGCTTGAGCTGCAGCGAATTCGAGTGCGATGTATCCATTGGCAATGCTCCTTCGAGTGGCCAGACATTCGTATCGACTCAGCAACGAACTTGGTCCGGCGCGATTGTCATCAAAGCATAATCGCTCTACCTTGCGAAGCGCCTATTCGCTGCATTTTGGTGGATTAAGCCGGGACTGCGGCGAACTGCCACATTTACGGGGTAACAGGCGAGGCAGCTGCCATGAATCCGGGGACATTTGCGTGAATGATGAGGAAATGCGCAAGCGCTTGGCGGTACTGAGGATCGAACACCGCGATCTGGATGCTGCGATTGATGCGCTGACAGCTGCAGGCGCTTCCGATCAGTTGCAGATAGCGCGGCTTAAGAAGCGCAAGCTCAGACTTAAGGACCAGATTTCACATATCGAGGATTATCTCATTCCCGATATTATCGCATGATCTAGAGCGCGGCGCTGTGCCGCTTTCGGACACATTCAAATCTCTGTGTGAATCCCGAGTCCAAATGTTGCAGTTTGCGTACAGTGAAGCCTATCGCATCAGCATGGGCCAACCATCCACCATCAATCCGCGAATTATCGATGGGCTCTATTGCGAGGCGCTGGTCCTCTCGGATGAAGTGCGGGCGAACTTTTCGCTGACGGGACGTAGTGATTTCGCCGAGGCCGAGGAAGATCTCGCGCGCATCGCCTTGTCCTGCGAAGCGCTGCGCACGACGACGCGGATGATGCATGCTATCGCCTGGCTGCTCAATCGCCGGGCCTATTTTTCCGGCGAACTCTCCGAATTCCAGCTCCGCCGCCAAGGCCGCCTGTCAGCCGTGCCCAGCCGATCGGACCCGGAGCACGCGGCCATGCTCGATTCGAAAATCCGCGAGCTGATCTCTGCAACGGAGCGCTTCTACGAACGCCTGTTGCGGCTCGATTCTGGCTGGCGCGATTCGCATTCAGCGCCGCAGCCCGGCGCTATCGCAAGGATGCGCGAGCGGCTGGGGCGCGGCGCGGCGCAATAGCGCTATGTTTCAGCCAGCGCAGCGCGCCAGGCACCCAGCCGCTGCTGTCGCCGATCTTCGGGCAGTTCGGCCGAAAAATGGCTAACTTTTCCGCGCATCGCTCCAGCCGCCTCATCGAGCGACGCGAAGAGACCTGCACCCAGCCCTGCCAGCATGGCAGCGCCGAGCGCCGTCGTCTCAACAAAATCGGGCCGCTCCACCGGCAGATCGAGCATGTCGGCCAGATCCTGGGCGATCCAGTCATTGGCGCTCATCCCGCCATCGATACGCAGGCTCGTCCAGCGCGCGCCGTCGCCAGCGAATGCTGCGGCCAGATCGCAGGTCTGCAGAGCCATGGCTTCGAGCGCGGCGCGCACCAGATGCGCGCGAGTGGTGGAAAAGCTCAGGCCGGTGATGCTGGCGCGAGCATCGGGCCGCCAATAGGGCGCACCGAGCCCGGACAGCGCCGGAACCAGCACCACCCCGCCCGAATCGGGCACCGAACGGGCCAGTGGTTCGGTTTCGGCGGCGCTGGCAATCAATCCCATCGCATCGCGCAGCCACTGGATCAGGCTACCGGCCACGAACACTGAACCTTCGAGCGCATAGCTGCGCTGTCCGTCGATCTGACACAGCACAGTGCCGAGCAGCCGGTGGCGCGATTTCGGGGCGGTGGCGCCCATATTGCTGAGCACGAAGGCGCCGGTACCATAAGTCGCCTTGGTCTCACCTGAGCTGAGGCACCCCTGACCAATGGTCGCTGCTTGCTGGTCTCCGGCCATACCGGTGATCGCGATCGGGACGCCGAAATGTTCGGCCAGAGTCATGCCCAGCACGCCGGCATTGTCGGTTACCTCACCCAGCGCAGCAATCGGCACGCCGAACAGATCGCACAGCCCCGCATCCCAGCTCCTGCCGGTCAGGGGCAGCAGGCTGGTGCGGCTGGCATTGCTGGCATCGGTGATCAATGCGCCGCCGGTGAGCTTGAACGTCAACCATGTATCGATCGTGCCCAGCGCAAGCTGGCCACTCTCCGCCGCCGCCCGGACTGCCGGTTCGTTGTCGACCAACCAGCGCATCTTGGTGGCGGAAAAATAAGGATCGAGCAGCAAGCCGGTCGCGTCCTGCACGGCAGTTTCGTGCCCGGCTTCGCGCAAGGCGGCACATTGATCGGCGGTGCGCCTGTCCTGCCATACCAAAGCACGGCTCAGCGGCTCGCCGGTCTTGCGGTCCCAGGCGACGACAGTTTCACGCTGATTGGTAATGCCGATCCCGGCGAAGCGTTCTGCCCCGCCCGCCTCGATGACGACCTGGTGCGCGGCGGCGAGTGTGAGCTGCCAGATTTCCGCGGCATCGTGCTCGACCCATCCGGCCCTTGGGTAATGCTGGGTCACCGGATGCTGTGCGGTAGCCCGCAATGTGCCGCTGCGATCGAGCACCATGGCGCGCGTCGACGTCGTGCCTGCATCGAGCACCAGGATAAGTTCGCCAGTCGGGTTCATACTCATCTCCCCGCTTCCTTTTGGAGCCCGGTCGCTGCGAAGTCGAGCCACCATGCGCCGCTCTCGACTTCGCCGAACCCAGGGGCCATATCGCACCTATGCAATTTCCCGCGCGCCCCTGGCCAACCGGCCTCGCTGAACAATGCGAACCGTTGGTGCGCCGGGTGCTGGCCCCCAACCCTTCTGCCTTCAGCTACACCGGCACCCAAACCTACATCGTCGGCGCGAGTGACGCGGTGGCAGTGATCGATCCGGGTCCATCCGAAGACGCGCATGTCGCAGCGCTGCTCGCCGCCATCGGCGATGCCAGGGTTGCCGCGATCATCTGCACCCATACCCACCGCGACCATTCGCCCGCCGCCGCTCCATTGGCCGCAGCAACCGGTGGACCGGTGATCGGCTGCGCTTTCCTTTCGCTCGACGATGACGGCCCGCGCGCCGATGCCGCCTTCGATCAGACTTACCGCCCCGATCAAGTTCTTGAGGATGGCGAGGCAATCTCTGGTCCGGACTGGACGCTGACCGCCCTCGCCACGCCTGGTCACACCTCGAACCACCTGTGCCTGGCGCTGGAACAGTCCGGCGCGCTGTTTTCCGGCGATCATGTCATGGGCTGGTCCACCACCGTAGTCTCTCCGCCCGATGGAGACATGGCCGATTATATGCGCAGCCTGCAATTGCTGCAGACGCGCGAAGACAGAATCTACTATCCCGCTCACGGCGAGGCGATCACCAAGCCAAAGCAACTGGTGCGCGGCATGATCGGCCATCGCCGTCAGCGCGAAAACCAGATCCTCAAGCTGCTGGCCGAGGGCGAGACGGTAATCCCCGATATGGTGCCGCAAATGTACAAGAGCATCGACCGGCAATTGTGGCCGGCCGCAGGGCGATCAGTGCTGGCGCACCTGCTTGATTTGCGAGACCGCGGGCTGGTTGTCCAGCAAGGAGAAATCTGGGCAAAGAGCGCCTGAGTTGGTCGTGTTCCCTCCCGGTATCTTGCCTCGCACCACCTGATAACCTAATCGCTGGGCCGCTGCCATGAGGCCAGTGAGACGATGACAAGACAGGCAATACCTGAATGAAAAGTTCGGCCCTCGCAGCTTCATTGGCGATGATCGTCTCGGTTGGCCTGGCGCTGGCAATCTTCGGATTGCGCATTGCCAATCCCTACGATGTGAGCTGGATATCCAAGGACATCGTGACTGGACAGTTTGCCTGGGAGCTCTATCGCGCAGACCCGGCGCACTGGTTTCCGATGGTCACTGACCGCTATTCCTACCCGATGACCATGCCACTCGCCATGTATGACAATCTGCCCCTGCTGGCCATGGCAGTGAAACTTCTGACCCCGGCTGGTCCTGGGCAGCTCCAGTATTTGGGCCCGGCATTTGTGGTCGGCATGGCCTTGCAGGCGCTGTTTGCGTGGCTGTTGCTGCGCGAGGCAACCGGGCGGCGGACCGGGTGGGATTACCAACTTGCGATCTTGCTAGGCACGATGTTCTTCACCTCGGCGCCGATCCTGCTGACGCGCGTTGCATTCACCCACATGTCGCTGACGCATCAGTGGCCGGTGATCGCCAGCCTATGGCTTTATGCGCGAAGCAATCGCGCATCGCTGGGCCGCACCTTGCGCGATTATTCGATACTCGAATTTGTCGCGGGAGCGATCAATCCCTACATCATGGTCATGACCCTGATGATCTATGGCGGGTTTATCCTGAAGCTATCGGTGGACAGGAAAGTTCACCTGAGAAACTGCGCGCTTCTCATCGTTCCGGTTCTGATCGGAGCACTGGCTTTGCTGATATCGGGCTTTATCGATCCACTTGCCGGAAGCCTGCTGCCGGGCCCGGGCTATGGCCACTTTTCCGCCAATCTATACAGTCCGTTCAACCCGATGTCGGAATATTTCGGCCCGGCGCTTCTGCCCGATCAGCTGACTTCGACGTCGGGGCAGTATGAAGGCTTTGGCTATCTTGGTCTCGGCGCTCTGCTGCTGGTCGGCGGAGGCCTGATCTTCGCCAGGTTTAAAGGCGAAAACGGTGATGGGATTTTCCCGCCCTTGCTCGTTGTATCGTTCATCGCCTTTTTGCTGGCGCTGTCGACCCATTTCAGCTTCGGCAGATACAGCTTTGACGTCGCGCTGCCGTCTTGGTTGTTTGCGATTCTGGCCGTTTTCCGATCATCCGGGCGGTTCATCTGGGTGGTCGAATACTGCCTGATCTTCATCGCCATCGCCTCGCTAATCCGGCTGCTCAAGCCGCGCCATGCCGCAGTGGTGCTTGCGCTGGCCGCACTGGTGCAGACTGCCGATCTGGCGCGGCCGATGACCATGATGCATGATCGCTTTGCCGCCATCGCCGGTTCGCAGAAATTCACCGATCCCGCCTATCTAGGCCTCGGACAGGCGCACGATACACTGGTTGTCGTTCCCCCGTGGCAATGCGAGTTGTGGAACGAAATGCGCCACGATTACGCCTATGAGGCTTACGAGCCGATTTCGAACCTGGTGGTGGAAAACCATCTGCGCACCAATTCATTCTATGCCGGTCGCACACCAGTGGCGCAGGCAAATTACCATTGCATCACCGCCATGACGGCCATCGGGAAGCAACCCGCCGAGCGGCACACGGCTTATCTGCTCAGCCCTTATATGTTCGGCCAACTCGGCGCGCATGTCGCAGCCACGCATCTTTGCGATTTTGCCGATGCCTTTTTCATCTGCCGGGGCGACAGGGGCCAGGCAGGCCTTACACCCCGGGCGCAGCAGGCCTCTGCCTCGCTTCGCGATCTTACAGCCCCCGACACTTATAAGCCCTGAACTTTCAAGCCCTGAACTTTGCCGATCCTGCAGATTTGAAGTGGAAGCACCATGACCGTCCTCACTGCCAACCTCACCGGCATCGACATCCGCGCCGGGATCGACAAGCTGCGCAAGGAGCGCAACGCAGTGATCCTGGCGCACTATTATCAGAAGCCGGAAATCCAGGACCTGGCGGACTATGTCGGCGATAGTCTCGAGCTGTCGAAAAAGGCAGCGGCGACCGATGCCGACGTCATCGCCTTTTGCGGGGTAAAATTCATGGCCGACACCGCCAAGATTCTGTCGCCGGAAAAGATCGTGATCCTGCCCGACATGGACGCCGGGTGCAGCCTCGAAGACAGCTGCCCGCCGGAGAAATTCAAGGCCTTCCGCGAGGCGCACCCCGATCACATCGCGCTGACCTATATCAACTGCAGCACCGAGGTGAAGGCGCTCTCCGACGTCATCGTCACAAGCTCCAGCGCCGAGACCATCCTCCAGAAGATCCCGCCTGAACAGAAGATCATTTTCGGCCCGGACCGCCACCTCGGCGGTTACCTCAGCCGCAAGTTCAACCGGCCAATGCTGCTGTGGCCCGGCGTGTGCATCGTCCATGAGGCCTTTTCGGAGACCGAACTGCTCAAGCTGAAGGCGCAGAATCCCGGCGCGCCGATCGCCGCGCACCCCGAATGCCCGCCCGCCATCATCGACCACGCTGACTACGTCGGCTCAACCAGCGGCATCCTGAACTTCGCCAAAACCTTCCCCGGCGACACCTTGATTGTCGCCACCGAGCCGCACATCATTCACCAGATGGAAAAGGCGCTGCCGGGCAAGCGCTTCATCGGCGCGCCGGGCGCGGACGGCAACTGCAACTGCAACATCTGCCCATACATGGCGCTGAACACGCTTGAGAAGCTGTATGTGGCGCTCAGGGATCTGCAGCCCCGAATCGAAATCGAGGAAGGACTGCGGCTCGCGGCGAAAAAGAGTTTGGACCGCATGCTGGAGATGGCGGCAGGAACAGTCGGCAAGGGTGATCTGGGGGGGCGGTGATAACATTCTGAAGCCTTTGAGACATTGGGCTACAACTTAGTATCCGTGAGGAATGATTGGACAGCCGAGAAGCCCGACGGTGTTTGCATAACGATTTGGAAGCGCGAAATTGATTGGGAAGCCATGACAATGGACAGTCGAATTCAGGGTGGTCCGATTGAGGGGTGGGGCCACAAGCCTGGAAACAAACGCAGAATTCTGCATGCTGCACGGGCTCTGAGTGAATTCGACGGTTGGGTAGATGCGATCCTGATAAGTGGCACACCGGAGATCAGCTACGAGGATGCCCAACCATGGATTCCTTCTCAAAAGGGTGGAAAGTTCTGGCGGATCGTATTTCTGGACTAAGTGGCGGGCCACATTAGGTTAGAAGCACAAGCTTGCTAATCGCCCTTGCCATAGTGCACCAAATGCACTATCATGCCCCTCATGGTCACCCTGCATCGCGGCCCGAACTGGAAGGTTTCGGTCTATGGCCGCGAGCATGGCGTTCCGCATTTTCATGTCGAGGGACCGGGAATCCGTTGCTCGGTGGCGATTGCGACGCTTGAGGTGATTGTCGGAGCAGTACCGTCGGCAGTGTTTCGCGAGCCAGTCGACTGGGCGCTTGGACACCGGTCGGAATTGCTCGCGACATGGCAGGAGTTGAACCGATGACCAGCGACACGATGCGCACCATCAGCAAGGCTAATCCGCTTGGTGGTAATTGCCTGCAGTTGGAGTGGTCGGACGGCACCGTGGCCCAAGTGGTCTTGCCCGATGTCCCGGAACTGGCTGGCGTAGAAGTCGGCGACTGGGGCCACAGCCTCGTCTGGCCCGACGGCACGGAAATCGGCGCTGACTCGCTCTGGCTCGATACGCTTTCAGCCATCGGTCGTGGCGATTCCCGCTTGTTCCTCAAATGGCGGCTCGCCAATGGCCTGTCGTTGGCCAAAGCCGCCGAAGCACTTGGCCTGGCACGGCGGACTGTCGCTTATTATTCGAATGGCGACCGACCGGTTCCGAAGACTGTGCTGCTCGCCTGCAAGGGCTGGGCTGCCACGCATCGGCGCAAAGCTGCCTGAAACAGCCAGCCTCCCGCAAAAAACGCACCATTTGTTCATAATCTCCTGAGATAATCGAAATCCGGAAGGGCCTGGCTTTGGGTCTGCGGGAATCGATTGAACGGGGGTTCAGATTTATGCGGTATCGCTCGTGGCTCTATGTACCCGGCGACAGTGAGCGAAAACTCGGCAAGGCGCTGGCTACCGGCAGCGATGTCGTGGTGGTCGATCTTGACGCGGCAGCGCCGGGGGATGGCAAGCAAGCGGCGCGTGCGAATGCGGCAGAATGGCTGGCGGCGCACCGCCATCACGTTCTCGAACAAGCGCCAATATCGCGCTGGGTGCGGATCAATTCGCTCGACAGTCGGCTGTGGCGCGACGATCTGGTCGCCGTCCTGCCGGGCGCGCCCGAGGGCATTATTCTGCCAAGGGCAGTAGGCCCCGATGCGCTTCGCCAGATCGCCGCCGAACTCTATGAACTCGAACAGGCCAACCGGCTTGTCGCCGGATCGACCAAGCTCATACCCGTCGTCGGCGAGACTGCGCGGGCGGCTCTGACGATCGCCGCCTATGCCGATGCGGCAATGCCCCGCCTGGGCGGACTTGCCTGGGGCGCAGAAGGACTTGCTGAAGCTCTGAGCGCGACACGCCAATATGAACAGAAGGCGGGTTGGAGCGAGCCGTTCCGCTTTGTTCGCGCCCAAACCTTGCTGACAGCACATGCCTGTGGTGTGATGGCGCTCGAAGCCATGCATGCCGATGCGGCCGACATCAAGGGGCTGAAACTGGCCGCACGGGCTGCGCGTGCGGACGGCTTTACCGGTATGATTGCCAATCATCCGGCGCAAGTTGCCGAGATCAACGCAGCCTTCACTCCGTCCGACTCCGATCTGGAGCAGGCGCGGCAAATCGTGGCGTCATTCGAGGATAGCGCCGACGAGGCGGTGCCACAGGTTGATCGGCGGCGGATCGATACGCCGCAGCTCAAATTTGCCAAGCAGATCCTGGGCAGTGGCCCAGAGCCGCGCAGTGCCGAACTCACGCCGATGCGGATGTTCCGCGCGACCTGACCAGTGCCTATTGTTTGGCGGGAGGGGGCGGCGGCGGCGGCGCCGGTGCGTCTGGTGGTGTCTCTGCAGGTGCTGTCGCGGTGGCATCGCTGCCAGGAGCGGGACTAACCGGTGCATGGGGCGTGCTGCCCTTGCTTGCGGCCGGTTCGGACCTTGGCGCAAGGGGCGGCTGCGAGCGGACCGTATCGACCGGCAGCATTGCGTCGCTGACCGAGCCGGGCAGCACTTCGCCGACGGCCGTGGCGTGACTTGGAGCAGCTTGCTTCTTGTCCTGGCAGCCTGCCAAGGCCAGCACGCCTAACGCTGAAACCAGAACCGGGCGCAAATCAACTTTCACAGACAGGCTCCACACCGCAAGGTTTATCAAGCGCGGCAAGAAATTCACCGGCCCTTGCCAGCACTACGCGATCCCAGCTTGCGGAATCAACTGTCCGTCCCAGCCGGGCCAGGCTGGTGACGCCGAATTCGCCGATGCCGCAAGGGACAATCCCGGAAAAATGCGTCAGGTCGGGTGCAAGATTGACCGAAAAGCCGTGCATCGTCACCCAGCGGCGCAGGCGCACGCCGATGGCGCCGATCTTGGCCTCACGGTCGTCGATATCCTGGGTCCAGATGCCGATCCGCCCTTCGCGGCGGAAGCTTGTCACGCCCAGATCGCCCAGCGCTGCGATCATCCAGCCTTCAAGCGCATGGACATAGCCGCGCACATCGCGCGCCCGGGTCTTGAGATCGAGCAGCACATAACAGACCCGCTGGCCGGGCCCATGATAGGTGTAGCGCCCGCCGCGCCCGGCTGGGACCACTTCGAAACGCGGATCAAGCAGTTCGGCTGCATTGGCGCTCGTCCCTGCTGTGTAGACCGGCGGATGCTCGAGCAGCCAGATGAGCTCGCGCGCTGTGCCCTCGGCGATCGCAGTATTGCGCCGGTCCATCTTCGCGAGCGCGTCGCGATAAGGGACCGGCTGGCTGTCACACCGCAATTCTATGGTTTCAGGAAGCAAACCGGACATCCCCGTTGCGTGGCGGCTTTCGCTGTGGTTATCAAGAGTGCACCGAGGAGCATGACATGAAATTCGACAGCAACCGCGCCTGGCGCGAGGCGAGCGCAGCAGTCTCAGCCAACCGCGAAGTGCTGCTGGCTGTAGCCGGTGTGTTCTTCCTCTTGCCGGGTCTCGCCTCCGTGCTGTTCCTGTCAGATTTCCAGGCGGACATGATGGCGAACTTCGGAAATCCCGCTGCCGCACAGCGGATGATGAAGGGCATGACCGGGCCAGTCGTGGGCTTCGGCCTGGTCTCGTTCGTGCTGCAGTCCATCGGCTACCTGGCGATGCTGGCCCTGTTGACCGACCGCACCCGGCCGACGGTACGCGAAGCGATCGGAACTGCGATCAAGACATTGCCCAGCGTTATCGGAGCAGCGTTGTTGTTCTTCTTCGGCTATATGATGGCCATCGTCGTTGTTACGTTGCTTGCGGGGACGCTCAGGTCAGTGGCCGGTTTGGGCGCCGTTGCCGCCGTGCTGTTCGTGCTGCTGATCGGCGCGGTGTTCTATTCGGCCGTGAAGCTGTCGCTCGTGCTGCCAGTGATCGTCATCGAAAAAATCCATAATCCGGCGGCTGCTCTGGCCCGTTCGTGGCAGCTGACGAGGGGCAACAGCTTGCGCCTGCTGGCCTTTTACCTGCTGCTGGCCCTGGCTTATCTGGTCATTATCATAGTGATCGGCATAGTCTCGATGGCGCTGACTGCGCTGTTGGCTGGGCAGGGCAAGGTCTCGATGCTGATCGGCGGGGTGATTTCCGGGGTTGTCGGCGCAGCGGCGAGCGCACTTCTCACCGCAATCCTTGCCGCCATCCACCGCCAGCTGGCCGGACCCTCGCCAGAAGCGATTGGCGCAACGTTCGATTAGCAGCCCTGCTCCGCCTGGTATTGCGCCACCATGGCCTGCACTGTCTCATACAGATGCCGGGGCAGCATTTCGTGATCCTGGAAATGCACCTGGCTGACCGCGCCGCTGGCGAGCCCGCGCTGGGCTGACACGATGGCATCGCGGTCCTCGCACAGCACGTCGAGAATCGACATCGTCGTCATCTCCCGCGCGTAGAGCTTGCTGGCGCTGTCGTTCTCACTAGTGAAATAGAAGCGGACCTGACCGCGCGTACGATCCGGACCCAGCGGCCACATGGTGTGGCTGAACTGGTTGGGCGCGAGGCCGACAACATGGAACGCCGGGAACAGTTTGAAATCGGTCTTGGGAAACACCAGTCCTTCGCGCGCGCCGATGGCGCCGATGCGCTGATAGGCATCGAGCATGGCTGGCGATGGCGGCGGCGGGTTCGGATTGGTCGGCAGGGTCTGGCTGCGGTGCGGCCCAGAAAAGCCATAGGCCACCGGATAGCCAAATGGATTTTCGTCCCAGCAGGTCGAGGCGCTGGTGCGCGGATGGATGAAGCGCAGGTGGTAGTTTTCCTGGAAGTTGTCGAAATTGGTCTTCCAGTTGGCAGCGATCTCATAGCGGCATTCGGTGAAGTGGGTGGCACGCGCCGAGGGCAGCGCTTCCAGCTCATCGGCAATCGGCCCGAAGAAATCGCGCAGCGATTGGCGCGGCTGCGGATCGAAATTGATGAAGATGTAGCCGCCGAGCACGTCGCACTGCACCGTCTTGAGGCTGCAATCCTCTTTCCTGACATAAAACCGCTCGAAATCCGGAGCGGAGAGCAGCTTGCCGTCGCTGCCATAAGTCCACATGTGATAGGGACAGGAAAACTGGCTGCGCTTGCCTTCGGCCTCCTCGACCAGCCGGGTGCCGCGATGGGTGCAGACATTGTGGAAAGCGCGCACTTCGCCGTCCTTGCCGCGCACGATCAGCAGCGAGGCCTTGGCAAATTCCACTTCGCGCAGGATGAAACTGCCCGCCTCGGGGACCTCGCAGATGTGACCGATATGCAGCCACGAGCGCATGAAGACCGCCTTGCGTTCCAGCTCATACCATTCCGGGTCGTAGTAAGGCTTCGACGGCACCGGACCCCGCCCGCGCAATTTGGCGGCTTCCTCGGTAGGCAGCATGCGAATTGCAGACTGGACGTTCATTGCCTTTTCTCCCGCACAGCCGATGGTCGCACATCCGCGCTTGGCGCTGCAAGTTAAACCGGACTAGTGGTTCGTTTCCGACATTTGCATCCCATTCGGATAGGGCAGAGGCAAATGTCGGAAACACAAGAACCACTAGAGAAAATATTGGTTCTAGTGGATTTCATAATTTTGACATTCGAACACTCCCTTGCCGAAAGCGGGACTCGAATGTCAAAATCAATCCACTAGACGGCGCCGAGGGAGAAACGAACATGTACCCGTTGGGCAGCAGAGAACGTGCGGACCTGCCGCTGGCAGCGGTCATCGGAGCGGGGACCATGGGCATGGGGGACACGCAGCAATGAAACCGAAGATACTGACCACGCTGCAGACCTATTCGACGCGGCAATTCGGCGCGGATGTGATCGCCGGACTGATCGTGGCGATGGTCGCCTTGCCGCTCAGCATTGCCATTGCAATTGCCTCGGGCGCGGACCCGGCGAAAGGTATTATCACCGCAATTGTCGGGGGATTCCTGATTTCGCTGTTGGGCGGCAGCCGGGTCCAGATCGGCGGGCCGACCGGAGCGTTTGTTGTCGTCGTTTCCGGCGTGATCGCGGCACATGGTTACGACGGGCTGGTGCTGGCGACACTGCTGGCGGGGTTGATTCTCCTGATTGCCGGGCTAGTTCGGTTGGGCAATCTGATCCGCCATGTCCCCGAAGCGGTGATCAACGGCTTCACGATCGGCATTGCGATCATCATCGCCACCAGCCAGCTTCAGGACTTTCTTGGTTTGCGAGCCGCTCACGTGCCAGCCGAATTTGTCGGCAAGTTGCAGGCGCTCTGGGCCGCGCGCGCGACGCTTGACCCACCTTCGGTGGCGGTTGGGCTCCTCGCCATGGCGCTGATCGTCGCGTTCCGGCGGCTGGCGCCGCGGCTGCCGGGGCTGCTGGTGGCCGTGGCAACTGCATCCGCGCTGGCTTTGGCGTTCAAGTTACCGGTGGACACCATCCATTCGCGTTTTGGCGATCTTCCGCGCGGGCTTCCCATTCCATCGTTACCGGCCATGTCAGCCGCCCGAGTGATCGAGTTGCTGCCTTCGGCGTTCATCATCGCGTTTCTCGCGGGCGTTGAGTCGCTGCTTTCGGCGATGGTTGCCGACAAGATGATTGGCAGCCAGCACCGGCCCAATGCCGAGGTGCTGGCGCAAGGCTTTGCCAACTTGGGCACCGCTCTGTTCGGCGGACTGCCCGCAACCGGCGCAATCGCCCGCACCGCAACCAACGTGCGTGCCGGCGGCAAGACGCCAGTGGCGGGGCTGGTCCATGCCCTCGCAATTCTTTTGGTAACCCTGCTGCTCGGCAATATTGTCGGCTATCTTGCGATGCCTGCACTGGCGGCGTTGTTGATGCTGACTGCCTGGAACATGAGCGAGCCGCACCGGTGGCGCGCCTATCTTGCAGCGCCTAACGACCTGCGGCTATTGCTGCTGTTGACGCTGTTGCTGACAGTATTTGCCAATCTCACCATCGCAATAGGAGTGGGCGTGGCAATAGGACTGATCCTGAACTGGCGCAAAAAAGCACCGCTGCGCGAATGGACCACTCCGGACAGGTAGCGTTTTTTCGCCCATCTGTCCGGAGCCGGTCTTTATCTGATCTATGATTTAAGCGGGGCAGTCTCAGCAGCCGCCACGCCGGCGTGTATTTTGCTTATCGAGATGACGGCCCAGCAAGGCGCCGCCAACGCCTCCAGCAATCGTCCCGACTGTGCCACCGCCGACTGCGTGTCCAATCAAGGCACCGCCAACTCCGCCGCCGATCGTTCCAACCGCTCCGTTACCGCCACTGCAATTGGTGCGATGATGATAGGCATGGGTGCGATGGACGCGATGCCGTGCCGAGGCTGTCTCAGGCATAACCGTGGCGGTCGTAACCAGCGCGGCCATTGCAATTGTTGTCAACTTAAGACTCATAAAAACTCCCTTGTGTTCGCCGGGCCAAAACTCGCCAGCCTGCGGAATGTTCCCTTGGTCGATCGTAACTCTAATTTAGACGATGGGCGACGTGTCGGAAACGCCATCAAATACCGCGGATTCGCACCCCGTCGCCTTACAATTGCTCCATTGCCGCGGCCACAATTGGCGAGAGGGCGCTCCGGTCAGCCGCGAGAAGCCCAGCTTTCATCCGCGGGTCCCAGAAATCCCGGATGTGCTCGGCAGTAGCGGCGATGGCCGCTTGTTCACCCTGCACCGCAAAGTTGCGGGCAATCTGTTCAGCCATGTATTTCAGGTGGGCCACATCCATCTAGAGAAAGACCTGCCCCGCTGCCGTGTTGAACTGCGGGTGTTCCGCCGGTACGGCGGCAATCCGCCGCGAGCGCGCGGTCAATTCGGCATAGTCCTCCTGCCATTCGCTCGGGCCATTGGAGGGTGAAACCTGCACGGCAGTCACCTTGTATTCCGGGCAATTGGTCGCCCAGTCGGAGAATTCGGTAGTGACGACATTGGCCTGCGTTTCCGGGTGGTGAAAGGTGGTATAGACCACGCCGGGGGCGACGCGGTCGGTGACATCGGCGCGGAGCGTAGTTTCGCCGGTGCGGCTGGCGAGGCGGACCCAGTCGCCGTGTTTCAGGCCGCGATTTTCGGCGTCGGTCGGGTGGATTTCGAGCACATCCTCCTCGTGCCACACGACGTTCTCGGTCCGCCTCGTCTGCGCGCCGACGTTGTATTGGCTCAGGATGCGCCCGGTGGTGAGCAGCAGCGGGAAGCGGGGCCCAGTCTTCTCGTCGGTCGGGACATAGTCAGTCACGACGAACTTGCCCTTTCCGTTGGCAAAACCAGCTTCGTGCATGATCGGACTGCCATCGGGATGCGCATCGTTGACCGGCCATTGCAGGGAACCGGTTTCGTCGAGACGGTCGAACGAAACTCCGGCGAAGGTTGGGGTCAGCCGAGCGATTTCGTCCATGATCTGCGAAGGGTGAGTGTAGTCCCACTCCAGCCCCATGGCATTGGCCAGCTTTTGCGTGACCTGCCAGTCTTCAAGACCGTTGGCCGGTTCCATCACCTTGCGGACCAGCTGGATGCGGCGTTCGGCATTGGTGAAAGTGCCATTTTTCTCGAGGAACGTGCTGCCGGGCAGGAAGACGTGGGCGTAGTTGGCAGTTTCGTTGAGAAACAGGTCGTGGACGATGACGCAGTCCATCGCGGCGAGGCCTGCTGCGACGTGGTGGGTGTTGGGATCGGACTGGAGGATGTCTTCGCCCTGGATGTAGATCGCGCGGAACGAGCCATCCAACGCGGCGTCGAGCATGTTCGGAATGCGCAGGCCCGGTTCGGGATCGAGCGCGACACCCCAGTCTTTCTCGAACATCGCGCGGGTGGCCGTATCCGAGATGTGGCGATAGCCCGAGAGTTCATGCGGGAACGAGCCCATGTCGCAGGCACCCTGCACGTTGTTCTGGCCGCGCAACGGGTTCACGCCAACGCCCGGGCGGCCGATGTTGCCGGTCGCCATGGCGAGATTGGCGATGGCCATGACGGTCGAGGAGCCCTGGCTGTGTTCAGTAACGCCGAGGCCATAGTAGATTGCAGCGTTACCAGCGGTAGCGAACAGCCGGGCGGCGGCGCGCAGGTCTGCGGCGGGGACGCGGGTGACCGCTTCGAGCACTTCCGGGCTGTGTTTCGGATCGGCGACGAATTGCGCCCAGTCCTGATATTCGTCCCAATCGCAGCGCTCGCGAATGAACGCTTCGTCGGCCAGTCCCTCCGTCACAATGGTGTGCGCCATCGCGGTCAGCACCGCGACATTGGTGCCCGGTTGCAATGCGAGGTGATGATCTGCCTCGACATGCGGCATCCGCACCAGATCAATCCGGCGTGGGTCGATGAC
>JBDSSP010000117.1:0-24012 GCA_039928735.1 Novosphingobium sp.
TAACCAAGTCCGCCGCAGAGGCGTAGCCCTCCGGATGCGGCGTAAAGAGCCCGCCAGCATCGGGCGGCGGATCGCCGCGCAGCGCGACGACGTGGCGCACGCCCGCCTGCCAGTACTGATCCGCCACTTCGGCGATCTCCGCCTTGCTGGCGCCAACGCAGGTGAGATGCGCGGCGGGCACCAGTTCGGTCTCGCGCACGATTCGCTCGACCGTCGCATGGGTGCGCTCGCGGGTCGATCCGCCCGCGCCATAGGTCACCGAGACGAAGCTGGGTGCCAGCGGAGCCAGCTCGACAATCGCCTGCCAAAGCTGCTCTTCCATTTTCTCGGTCTTGGGCGGGAAGAATTCGAACGATACATTGATGTCGCCGCGCGGTGCCGCGAAGTCTGGCGCTGTTGCGGGCGTCGCTTGAGTGTCGCTCATGGGTGGGACGCCTGAATGGGAGTGTCTGCGATCATGGTCTCGCCCGTGCCCGAAGCCTTGCGCCCCGTCCAGATTTTCACGGTCAGCGAGTGGCCGGGCAGGGCAATCGGCGGATCGGCGATGAAACCCGCATGGCTGAACAGGTCGAGCATCTGCTCGTCGGAAAAACCGAGGCGGGCGTGGGCATGCTGGCTGCGGAGTTCCTCGCGCTCATGCGCCGCGAAATCGACCACGGCGATGCGCGCGCCCGCCCGCGCCACTCGCGCCGCTTCCGCCAGCGCCGCTTCGGGCTGCAATGCGTAGTGCAACACCTGATGAAACAGCACCGTGTCGAAACTGGCCTGGGCAAAGGGCAGTGCGGTGAAATCTCCCTGCACCAGATCAATCTGGTCAGCCGGCAATTGCTGCAGCCGCGCCCGCGCGAGGCGCAACATTTCGGGGCTTTTGTCGATGCCGGTGACGTGCCGCGCGCGCGGGGCGAACAGTTCTGCCATCCGTCCGGTGCCAGTGCCGACATCGAGCAAAGCGCCCAGCATGTCGCTGCCCCCCGATTGTGAATGCAGGGCCGATTGCAGCGCCGCCTCGACTGTGCCGTCCGGACTGTGCAGCCCGCGCAAAGTGTCCCATTCCTCGGCATGGCGCGCAAACCATCCTTCGGCGCTGGCCGCCCGGGCGGCGCGGATCGCGGCGAGGTGACGGCGGTCTTCGGCGCAGCGTGCGGCGAAAGCGGCGTCGTCTTTTTCGGCAACGCTCAGCAGCCGCGCGGCAGCTTGCCCCAGCGGAGGGGCGCGATCATCGCCAATTGCACTTCGCAGGAATACCCAGCTGCCTTCCTTGCGGCGCTCGGCAAGACCGGCATCGCACAGGATGCGGATATGGCGCGAGACGCGCGGCTGGCTCTGCCCCAGGACCTGGGCCAGTTCCCCCACAGCCAGCTCCATGGCGCTGAGGAGGCGCATGATGCGCAGCCGGGTCGAGTCGGCCAGCGCGCGCAAAAGAGGATCGATCTGCATGCTCATTTTCTTATCGGGCTATCATATAAAGATTTCTTTATATGATAGCAAGAGCGCTGCCTCGGCCGCGTCAAACCGCGCCACTGGGAGTTTGCCAAGCGCTCCGCAGCTGGCTATTAATGAACCCTGCCAAGGGGCAAAGCGAACCAGCGGCCGAGCTGCCAAGTTCCTGAGTGACTTCGAAGAAGGGGATTCCGATGAAGACTGTTGCTAGTTTCACTCTGGCTTGTGCCGCCGCCCTGAGCCTTGCCGCCTGCGGCAAATCCGACAAAGCCAGTGAGGAAGCCACTGCCGAGAACGTCGAAATGCCTGCGGAAGAGGCAATGTCTGGGGTTGATGCCACGGCCGCGCCGGCCTCGGATGCGGCGGCTGCGCCGGGTGCTGTGGCCTCGGGCGCTGCCAGCGACGCTGCCGCTGCGCCGTCTGGCGCTGTGCCGTCTGCGGGGGCCAGCTCTGCCGCCGAAAAGGCGACCGCCGACGCTGAAAAGAAGATGTGATCGATCCGGGAGGACGCTTCGCGCCTCCTCACGCGTCTCCGCCGTATCTCTTTTCCGTCATTGCATGACCGTGCGGTTCGCGGCATCAGGCCAGCATGGCCGATACGCTCAAAATCACCCTCGCGCAGCTGAACCAGTCGGTCGGCGATCTCGCTGGCAATGGCGCAGCCATGCTCGCCGCGCGCGAACGCGCCGAGACATCCGACCTGATTGTCTTCCCGGAATTACAGTTGATTGGCTATCCGCCCGAGGACCTGGTGCTCAAGCCAGCGCTGATCAGCCGTGCCGCCGCCGCGCTCGACGAGCTTGCCAGGGCTTCTGCCAGCCCGGGCCCGGCCATGCTGGTCGGCTCGGTTTTCGTCCGCGATGGCGCGCTGCACAATGGCGTCGCCTTGCTGGATCAGGGCAAGGTTGCCGCCGTCCGTTTCAAGCATGAACTGCCCAATTACGGGGTCTTTGACGAACCACGCGTGTTCTCGCCCGGCCCCCTGCCCGAGCCGATCGTGTTCAGGGGCACGATGATCGGCCTGCCAATCTGCGAAGACATCTGGCTGCCCGACGTCTGCAAGCACCTCGCGGACTTCGGTGCCGAGCTGTTCATCAGCATCAACGGCAGTCCCTATGAAATTGACAAGGACACCTTGCGCATCGATAGCGTAGCCAAACGCCGTGCCGCCTCGACCGGCCTGCCGCTGGCCTTCCTCAACCGGGTCGGCGGGCAGGACGAACTGGTGTTCGACGGCGCCAGCTTCGTGGTCAATGGCGACGGCAGCCTCGCGGTCCAGATGAAGGACTGGGAAGAGCAGGAAGTCACCACCCACTGGACCAGGACGGCGCAGGGCTGGCGCTGCGACAAGGGCGAAATTGCCAACCTCGCCGAGCATCCTGAGGATATCTATTGCGCTATGGTGCTGGCGCTGCGCGACTATGTAAACCGCAATGGCTTCCCCGGTGTGGTGCTGGGCCTGTCGGGCGGGATTGACAGCGCCATCTGCGCCGCCATCGCCGCCGATGCGCTCGGGCCGGACCGGGTGCACTGCGTTATGCTGCCCAGCCGCTTCACAAGTCAGGAAAGTCTCGACGATGCCGCCGAGTGCGCGAGGCTGATCGGCTGCCGGATCGATACCATACCGATCCAGCCCGCAGTCGCCGGCTTCGATGAAATGCTGGCGGGCAGTTTCGCCGATGCCAAGGTCGATATCACCGAGGAAAACCTGCAATCGCGTATCCGCGGCGTAACCTTGATGGCGCTGAGCAACAAGTTCGGACCGATGCTGCTGACCACCGGCAACAAGAGTGAGATGAGCGTCGGATATGCGACGATCTATGGCGACATGGCGGGCGGCTATAATCCGCTCAAGGACGCCTACAAGATGACTGTCTTCGCCATTTCGGAGTGGCGGAACAAGCACAGGCCAAAGATCGGCGTCGGACCGGCTGGCCCGGTGATGCCGCAGAATATCATCACCAAACCCCCAAGCGCCGAGCTGCGACCCGACCAGAAGGATTCGGATTCGCTGCCGCCCTATGATGTGCTCGATGCGATCCTGCTGCGGCTGGTCGAACATGAGGAAGGCGTCGAGCAGCTGGTCTCCGAAGGGTTCGACCGCGACACCGTGATCCGCATCGAACGCCTGCTGCACCTGGCTGAATACAAGCGCCGGCAGGCCCCGCCGGGGGTCAAACTCGGGAGCCGCAATTTCGGGCGCGACCGGCGCTATCCGATTACCCATGCGTTCCGGACTGGGTGATTGGACTTCGTTCACAATTATCCTATATAACCGAGAGTATGGAAAAGAAGACATCTCACCTAAAGACGATTCTCCAGGCACTTCCTGCCGCCCAAAAAGCGGTGCGTGAACAAATCTCTGAACGAATCAAAAATGGGGAGAAGATCGCACGGACAGAGGGTGACTCGATCATTTCTCAGAATCCGCCCTCAAAAGCTTTATGCTCGCGCCGAAAAGCGATCTTGGGACACCAAGAATTTGATGCCACTGCACTGGATTTTCTCGAGCGCAAATCAGTAGCTTAAGCGCATGGCCTTGTTGACGGTCATTGCCGGGCCGAATGGATCGGGCAAATCGACGCTGACTCAAAAGCTGATCGCGCAGGGCGTGTCGTTTGGTGAATATTTGAATGCAGATGATATCGCACAGGGCCTCAAAGGCTCGTCTGTAGAAGTGTCATCTCGCGCGCAACAACTAGTGCGCGAACGGCGAGAAGCTGCTTTGAAAAATGGCCAAGACCATACCTTTGAGACTGTAATGTCACACCCATCACACATTGAATACATGCAGACAGCAGCAAGAGCAGGCTTCAGGGTCCATTTGTTTTTCGTTGCAACCGAAGACCCAGTTATCAACCTTGACCGTGTGAGCAACCGCGTCAAGCACGGCGGCCACTCTGTTCCTCCCGATCGAATTCTCAGTCGGTATGCCCGCTCTCTGGAAAACCTGCCTAAGGCGATAGCCGCCGCCCACACTTCGATGATTTTCGACAACAGTACGATCAGCAGACCACTGCGGCAATTGGCGCATATCAACAACCTTCACCTACATAAGGCTCGCGGTTTGAGCATCATAAAAGACCAAGGGTTGAATGATATATTCTTGGAACATGTCGATGTCGCGCGCGCGAAGTCTGGAAATGCGGTTGATGCGAGGGATATTCCCGTATGGTGGCTTGAAATTTTGTTGCGAATCAAATCGAATGAACCGCTTGCAGATGTCCCGCCCCCATGACTACCACCCGCTTCGCCCCCAGCCCCACCGGCAACCTCCACGTCGGCAATATTCGCACCGCGCTGCACAACTGGCTGTTGGCCAGGAAGCACGGCGGGCGCTTCCTGTTGCGCATTGACGATACCGACAAGGAACGCAGCCGCGAGGAATGTGTCACGGCAATTCGCGCCGATCTCGCCTGGCTCGGCCTGACGATCGATGACGAGGAGCGGCAATCCGAGCGATTCGATCTCTATGAGCGCGAGTTTCAGCGGTTGGTTTCGGCGGGCCACGTCTATCGTTGTTACGAATCAGCGCAGGAGCTCGATCTCAAGCGCAAGGTGCGGCTGGGCCGGGGTTTGCCGCCGGTCTACGACCGTGCAGCGCTGGCACTAACCGAGGCAGAGCATGCGGCAAAGGCGGCGACAGGCGAGGCTCCTCACTGGCGCTTCAAGCTTGATCATGCACAAGCCATCGAATGGCTCGACGGCATTCGAGGTCCGCAGCACTTCGATCCCGCGCAGATGTCCGATCCGGTGATCCGCCGCGCCGATGGCTCGTGGCTCTATATGCTGCCTTCGGTGATCGACGACATCGATATGCGCATCACCGACGTGCTGCGCGGCGAGGACCATGTCTCGAACACCGCGACGCAATTGCAGATGTTCAGTGCGCTCGGTTCGCAGCCGCCGCGCTTCGCCCATGAAGCGCTGCTGGTCGGCACCGAAGGCAAGCTTTCCAAGCGGCTCGGCTCGCTTGGCATGGCCGAATTGCGAGAGGCGGGGATTGAACCCGAGGCGCTGATCGCGCTGCTGGCGCGGCTGGGCACGTCCGATCCGGTCGATCCTTCGCTCGATGCCGAGGCGCTCGCCGCCAGCTTCGATCTAGGCCGCTTTGGCCGCGCCCCTGCGCGCTTCGACGAGGCCGAATTGCACCGGCTCAACGCGGCGGTGGTGCATCATCTGCCTTTCGCCCGCGTCTCGCGCCTTTTGCCAGAGGGCATGAGCGAAGCTGGCTGGGAGGCGATCCGGCCCAATCTCGCCCATATCGCCGAGGCGGCGGAGTGGTGGCAGGTGGTGACCGGGCCAATCGCTGCCCCCGCCTTCGACGAAGAAACGCGCGCCTTTCTGGCTTCAGCCGCCGATACGCTCGCCGTCCAAACATGGGGCGACGCCCCTTGGCAGGCACTGACCAGTGCGCTCAAGGAAACGACCGGCCGCAAGGGCAAGGCCCTGTTCCTGCCGCTGCGCCAGGCCCTTACCGGGCATGATCATGGCCCGGAAATGGCCGCGCTGCTGCCGTTGATCGGCAGGGACGCAGCACTTGAGCGGCTGCGGGCAGCCGTATAAATACAACAGGATCTGGTGTCAGTTTCCGCGCATTGGACCGACCAACTCGATGTGGTGGCCTTCGGGATCGGCGATGATCGCAGCGCGCACGCCGTGTTCGGGCCGGTCCTGCCCCGCGCGGACCACGCTGCCCCCGTTCGCCTCTGCGGCGGCGCAAGTGGCATCAACATCGACATCGCTGAACGTCAGCCAGGCCTCGCCGGGATAGACCGGCCGGGGCGGCTTCGGCAGTTCGACGAAACGGCTGAGGATCAGAACATGGCTCGACATGTCGCCGCTTGCCGAAAGCCAGCACTGCGCCTGATGCACCTCAAGCTCCCCGCCGTCGTTGCGGCTGACCACCTTGAGCCCCAATGCGACATAAAATCGTTCGGTGAGCGCAAGATCGCCAACCACCAGCTTGGTGAAACGCATGGCGATGGACATGGGCAGGCTCCTCCGGCGGCTTTTGTGCCAGAGTTTACCAATGCGGCGAGTTTGGCAAGACGGACGACAGGTCCGATAGGGCGTCAGTCTGAATTTCTGCGTTTGGAACGTTGCGGACATTTAACGCACTCGAAGCGAATGGCGGCTTACGCCGACATTGCCGGCATAGCCAATGTTAATGGGCGCCCCTGAAAGCCGTCATACAAGCAGTCTCGGCCAAACCAGCCTAGCTCACCCAAACTTAGCACGATCCGTAGTCTATCCATGGCATAAGCGGTAACGCTCCATTCCCAAAGGTCGGTCAAAAAAATTCGGGAATAGAACTCTCCGCAATCCCCATCTTCCCGTTTGAACCGATAGCAATAAGCAATCTCGACCGGGAAACTTCCATGGCTGTAGTTTTGCGTAAAGATCGTGATTTATCCAAACATTGGTGTCGCCAGCCCCTATTCCAAAGTCAACGTCTGCTTGATTTTGTTGCTTATTATTAACATATACGACCTTTGCCTTGACTTGGGTGGTAGTAGTCGGAAAGTTATAAAATGCGCAAAACTCAAAGGCTAGATTGGCCACGTATAATCCAATAAAAATCATCACAAAGGGAAAAAACCACAAACCAACTCCCATTTTTTCCCTGCGCTGTTCGCTCATTTTCGAATAAATGCGAAGACAAATAGACACCCCTACGGCAATTCCGGTCGCCGCCCCCAAGGCTGATGGCCAAATCCCTATGTAATCGACTAAGACGCTTTGCCGTAGAAAGTTCGATGCCAACCAAGATAAGAAAAAACCGAGGAGTAGTCCCCCTCCGATCCTTGTTGAGCGATTGGTTTCCTGATGTATCTCGTTCGGCATCCACGGCTGCTTAAGGACAATGTCGAACCATTACCAGCCTGTCCGGACACCACCCCATTCGAGACATTGTACGCAATACCCTAAATGTCCGCTTCGTGCCCATCGCAGAAATTCAAACCAGGGCGCCACCGGCAGGCCTGAGCGCCACTTCCCCTTGCATTCCCGCGCAAACCCGCTATGCGCGCCCCTTCTCCGCTCACCCTGAGCTTGTCGAAGGGCCGCGCGAAGAACCCCCAGAAAGCCGGAGGGGCCCCGCAATCGTGCGGATCAGCCAGCGATCGGTTCGAATAGAGAAAGGCAAAGCATGCCGCTTTACGAGCATGTCTTCCTGGCACGCCAGGATCTGAGCCAGGCGCAAGTTGATGCGCTGGCTGCCGCCGCTACCGAGATTGTCGAAGCCAACCAGGGCAAGGTCGTCAAGACCGAAAGCTGGGGCCTCAAGGGCCTGGCCTACAAGATCAAGCGCAACCGCAAGGCGCATTTCGTGCTGCTCAACCTCGATGCTCCGGGCGATTGCGTCGCCGAGCTTGAGCGCCAGACGCAGATCAACGAAGATATCATCCGCTATATGACCGTCCGCGTTGACGAGCACGAAGCCGGCCCGTCGGTGCAGATGCGCAAGCAAGACCGCGAGCGCACCCGCCGCCGCGATCGTGAGGAGTCCTACTGATGCCCCGCGCATTTTTCCGCCGCCGCAAGAGCTGCCCGTTCTCGGGCAAGGATGCCCCGACCATCGATTACAAGGATGTGCGCCTGTTGCAGGGCTTCATGTCCGAACGCGGCAAGATCGTGCCGAGCCGGATTACGGCTGTTTCTGGCAAGAAGCAGCGCGAACTCGGCCAGGCCATCAAGCGCGCCCGTCAGCTGGGCCTTTTGCCCTATCTCGTGAAGTAGGAGGGAAAGACCCATGCAGATCATCCTCCTCGAAAGAGTCGAGAAGCTCGGCAGCATCGGCGATGTGGTTACCGTCAAGGACGGTTATGCCCGCAACTTCCTGCTGCCCGGCAAGAAGGCTCTGCGCTCCAATGCGGCTAACCTCAAGGTATTCGAAGCCAATCGTGCGCGTATCGAATCCGACAATGCCTCACGCCGGGGCGAAGCCGAGGTGCACGGCAAGACTGTCGACGGCATGTCGGTTGTCCTGATCCGTGCTTCTTCGAACTCGGGCCAGCTCTATGGTTCGGTCGCAGTGCGCGATATCGTCGATGCGCTCAACGAGCAGGGCGCCAACGTGACCCGCTCGATGGTCGTGCTCGAACGTCCGATCAAGACCATCGGCATGTTCGAAGTGCGCGTTTCGCTGCATCCTGAAGTCGCAGTGACGATCAAGGTCAATGTCGCGCGTTCGCCCGACGAAGCCGATCAGCAAGCTGCCGGCGTCGACGTGCTCGCCGCGATGTTCGATACCGACACTGCCGGCTTCACAGAAGCGTTCGATCCCAATGCCGAGCCGGGTACCATTCCCGTCGATGAAGACGCTGCCCCGCCAGCCGAAGCCGCGAGCGCCGACGAAGCCTGAGCCCCAATCCATGCCCCTTCCCTTGACCCCGCGATGGGGCGGGAAGGGGCACTGGATCTTCGCTGCATTTGAATTGCCCTTCAATTGAACTAAGGGGCAATGAAAGCTATTGCCTCGCCAATGGCTTCAACAAACCAAATCATCGCCGACCTCACTCGCATTCATGACGCGGCGATTGCCACGCTGAGGGCAGATATCGAGCACTATGCCCGGGGTGGCACCTTGCCACCTCCCGAGCGCCGCAGCGATGGCAGTTGGTGCTATCCCGAATTGCGCGTGCACTATGCCGGGCAGCAACACCGCTCGGGCATTATCCGCGCCTTTGGCCGGATGAACCGCGACGGCATCTATGCCTGCACTGTCACTCGCCCAGCGCTGTTTGCGGACTACCTTGCCGAACAGCTGGACCTGCTGGCGGGCGACTATGACGTTTCGATCGAAGTGGGCCGCTCGCGGCAGGAAATTCCCTTCCCCTATGTGCTCGATGGCAGCGCAGATCTGGGCGGAGCAAGCCCGACCGATCTGGCGCGGCATTTCCCGGCAACAGAGCTCGCCCATATCGGCGATGAACTAGCCGACGGGATCGATCTCGGCCTACCCGGCGAACCGATGCCGCTGGCGCTGTTCGATGGGCTGCGCACCGATTTCAGCTTGGCCCGCCTCGCCCACTACACCGGGACCGCGCCCGAGCATTTCCAGCGTTTCGTGCTGTTCACCAACTATCACCGCTATGTCGATGAATTTGTCGACTGGGCTGGGGGCATGCTCGGCACGGAAGGCTATTCGGCGCTGTCCGGCGCAGGGGGGCTATGGCTTGAAGAGAACACCGGGAACGCCCGGTCGCTGCTGTCCGATACGGCGTGGCGGCGCCATCAGATGCCGGCCTATCACCTGATCTGCCCAAATCACGACGGCATCACGCTGGTCAATATCGGCGTCGGCCCCTCCAATGCCAAGACCATCACCGATCACCTCGCAGTGCTACGTCCGGAGGCCTGGCTGATGATCGGCCACTGCGGCGGCCTGCGCGATACCCAGCAGATTGGCGACTACGTGCTCGCCCATGCGTATCTGCGCGATGACCATGTGCTCGACGCCGTGCTGCCGCCCGAAATTCCGATTCCGGCGATCGCCGAAGTGCAGCTGGCCTTGGCCAAGGCTGCCGAAATGGTCAGCGGCACTGGCGGTACAGACCTCAAGCGGCGCATGCGCACTGGCACCGTGGTGACCACCGACGATCGTAACTGGGAACTGCGCTACACCCATTCAGCGCTACGGCTCAGCCAGTCGCGCGCAGTCGCCATCGACATGGAAAGTGCCACCATAGCCGCGCAGGGTTACCGCTTCCGGGTGCCCTATGGGACGATGCTGTGCGTGTCAGACAAACCACTGCACGGCGAGATCAAGCTGCCCGGACAGGCCAACCGGTTTTACGAAGAGGCGGTCGGCGCCCATCTCGAGATCGGTATCACTGCGTGCGGCCTGCTGCGCGCCGAGGGCGCGAAACTGCACAGCCGCAAGCTGCGCGCCTTCAACGAACCGCCGTTTCGGTGAGAAACGCCGCTATCGCTTCGCCGAACTCAGGCTTGGTCACCGAGCTCATGTGGTTGCCGGGCACTTCGGCATAGCTCCCATGGGGCAGCGCGGCAGCGAGCGCCGGGGCGGAACCATTGTCGCCGTCGTCCGCACCGCAGACCACCAGCGTGGGCATGGTAAGCGCGGTCAGCGCCCCGGCCGAGACATCGCGGACCGATTGCAGCAGCAGCCGCGTGGCGATGCGGTCGACCTTCTGCGATTTCATGAATGCCTGCGCAACGAAGGCCGGATCGCCGCGTTCGATGGTCCCGAAGCGGTCAATGGCATCAATGAAATGCGCCGAGCGCCGCGCCCAGCCGGATAGACCTTCGAGCCCCATGCCGCCCAGCACCAGCCGCCGAGGTGTGAGGCCGGCAATCACCGCCTGGACTGCCGTGCGCGCGCCCAGCGAGAAGCCGATGAGGTCATAGTCGGTGAGGCCCAGAGCAGTGACCATCGCCTGCGCGTCCGCCACCAGCACGTCGTGCGGATAGTCCGCCGGATCATGCGGTGCATCGCTTTGCCCGTGGGCGCGCAAGTCCGGCAGAATCGCCTCGAACCCGGCTTCGACGAGGCGGGCTGCGGTGCCGTATTTGATCCAGTTGACATGGGCGCTGGAGAACAGGCCGTGGAGGAGCAGGACGGGGCGGCCTGAACCGAGGCGGTGGATGGCAAGGCGTGTGTCGCCGGGGCCGGGGAGATAGGTGATGGAGAGGTTGGTTATGCCTCTGCCCCCGGCCAAGTCAGCAGTTCCACCTGCCCGTCCAATCCCGCCCTTTTGGCGGCATTCCAGAATTTCCGATCAGCGGTGGCAAGCGACACTGACTCGCGCTGCGCCAGCGCGAGGTAGAGGCAATCATAGGTGGGGTGTTGCATCCGGAACGATAATTTCATCGCATCCATGGCCAGGGCATGTGACGGATAGAGCCGCGCGAAATATTCGGGCAGTTCTTCCAAATGCCGCTCCGCGTGAATTTCAAGCAGTTCGGATGCCTTGACCTTTTTCCAGAAAGTGCTGGCTGCTTCAACCAGCAGCCAATCGGGTGCGATCAGCGGATCGGGCCGATCAAACAGCGCGCGCGCCGCTTCATTCCCCGCTTCCCGAACGACCCATTTGACCGCAACACTGGCATCAACCACCAGCGTCATCGTCACTCCAGCCGTCGTCCACCCATTTCCCGTGATTGGTGTCGCGATCCCAGCGAATGAGGATCGTGCTGTCGCTGCCGTCCGGCCCATCAGGCGGCGTCAGGGCCAGCGCATCGTCCGACATCCGTCGAAGTTCCGCCGCGCATTTCTTGTGCAACGGACGATTGGCCTCAATCACCGCGCTCAATTCATCCTCAAGCGAGCGCCCGTGCGCCTTCGCCAGTTCTTGATAAGTGGCGAGCACTTCGGGATTGAGGTCGAGGTGATAGGCTTGTCCCATGGGAACAAGTGATAACGCGACGCTATCGTTGCAGCAAGCCTTTCACTTTACCACCATCAACCGCACCCACTCTTCAACTGAATCCGTCTGCTTTTCCATTGACTTTGTTCCGCCTGGAATCTGAATCCATGGCTGCTTGCTGCGTGTCCAGATGTGAATGTCGGGCATGAAACTCGCGCTGTCGTCGAGCGTTCCGAGGCGAAGGGTCTTTATCTGATTACGCGAACTCCGCACCGAATAGATGCGGCTGAGACATGCAGGACACCCGAATATCGACAGTGTCGAACCATCCGCAAGTGCGCGCTTGCCTTCTATGCACTCGCCCGTGGTTTCAAGATCACCAGCCAGCACCCATTGATGCAGGGCAAATGCGCTGCCCGTCTGAGACTGGCAATCAGTGCAATGGCAAGCATAAGTGCGAAACCTGACACTCGGGCGCGCTACATAGCGAACCGCGCCGCACTGACAGCCGCCATGCAGTTCGTCCGCCATCGCCTTCACCCCTTCTTCAAATGCCGCCGCCCCAGCAGTTCCGCAATCTGCACCGCATTCAGCGCCGCGCCCTTGCGCAGGTTGTCGGAGACGCACCACAGCGCCAGGCCGTTCTCCACGGTCGGATCGTCGCGCACGCGGCTGACATAGGTCGCCCCGTCGCCGACGCATTCGACCGGCGTGACGTATCCGCCGTCCTCGCGCTTGTCGATCAGCATCACGCCCGGCGCATCGCGCAGGATCGCCTGGGCCTTCTTGGCCGACAGTTCCTTTTCGAACTCGAGATGGATCGCCTCGGAATGGCCGACGAATACCGGCACCCGCACGCAGGTGGCGATGACCTTGATCTTCGGATCAATGATCTTCTTGGTTTCGACCACCATCTTCCACTCTTCCTTGGTCGAACCATCGTCGAGGAAGCTGTCGATGTGCGGGATCACGTTGAAGGCGATCTGCTTGGTGAACTTGGCTGGCTCACGCATTTCGCCGGCCGGCATGAAGATCGCCCGGGTCTGCTCGAACAGCTCGTCCATCCCCGCCTTGCCCGCGCCCGAGGTCGACTGATAGGTCGCCACGACCACGCGCTTGATCGTCGCCGCATCGTGCAGCGGCTTGAGCGCCACGACCATCTGCGCGGTCGAGCAGTTGGGGTTGGCGATGATCATCTTCTTCTTGTAGCCATCGATTGCGTCCGGGTTCACCTCGGGCACGATCAGCGGAACGTCGGGGTCCATGCGCCAGTACGAGCTGTTGTCGATGACGACGCAGCCTGCCGCCGCCGCTTTCGGCCCATAGTCCTTGGCGACGCCCGAGCCCGCCGAAAACAACGCGATGTCCCAGCCGGTGAAATCGAAGTTCTCGATGTTCTGGCACTTCAGGACCTTGCCGCTGTCGCCGAATTCGACTTCGGTGCCCTGCGAGCGCGGGCTGGCAACGGCCGCCACTTCGTCACAGGGAAAAGCCCGCTCGGCGAGGACATTCATCATTTCGCGCCCGACATTGCCGGTCGCGCCGACGACAACTACCCGATAACCCATTGTCCTAAACCTCTATTGCTGATTGCGAAAAATCTGAACCAGAACCGCTCATGCTGAGCTTGTCGAAGCACCGGGTTGTTCCAGTGAGGTCGCCGCAGGACGCGCGTCCTTCGACAAGCTCAGGATGAGCGGGAATTGACAGTGGCGATTCTGAATTGCTGCACTTTGCCTTAAATAACGAAACGGCCGGCCTCCTGATGGGGAGCCGGCCGTTCGGTCTGTTCGTCAAACTGATATTTTTGGATCAGTCTCCGCTCATGCCTGGCCGGTATCGGCGGTGCGCGTAATCTTGCGCTCGGCGATACGCGCGCGTTTGCCGGTGCGGCCGCGCAGGTAATAGAGTTTAGCCCGCCGGACGACGCCGCGGCGGACCACGGTAATGCTTTCGATGTTGGGCGAATAGAGCGGGAAGACGCGCTCCACGCCTTCGCCGAAGCTCATCTTGCGCACGGTGAAATTGCTGCCGATGCCCTTGTTCGAACGTGCGATGCACACGCCTTCGTAGTTCTGGACGCGGGTGCGTTCGCCCTCAACCACGCGCACGCCGACACGCAGAGTGTCGCCCGCATGGAAGGTCGGGATTTCCTTTGCGGCCTTGGCAATTTCCTCGGCCTCGATTTGCTGGATCAGATTCACTGGTCCGGTTCCTCATTTTCATGCCGCGCGCCAGAGGCAGACTGGACCCGAGCGCCGCTGTGACGCTCCCAAAGGTCCGGCCTGCGTAACCGTGTATCGATCTCTGACTGGGCTTTACGCCAGCCAGCGATCTTCGCATGATCCCCCGATCGCAGCACTTCGGGGATCGTGCGCCCTTCCCACGAGGCGGGACGGGTATAGTGGGGATACTCCAACAAGCCGTTCTCGAACGACTCCTCGGCTCCACTCGAAGGGGCGCCCATTACGCCGGGAAGCAGCCGAATGCAAGCGTCGAGCAGCATCAGCGCGGCAGGCTCGCCGCCGGACAGGACAATGTCGCCAATGGATACCTCCTCGATGTCGCGCGCGGCGAATATGCGCTCGTCGAAACCCTCAAAGCGGCCGCAAAGGATGATGACTCCGGGGCCTTGGGCAAGCTCGCGGACGCGCGCTTGAGTTAGCGGCTTACCACGCGGGGTCATGGCAAGGATGGGGACACTCAGATCCTCCCCGAGCTTGTCTCGGGGAGGTGGCAGCCCGTCAGGGCTGACGGAGGGGCCCTCTTCCCCCTCCACCACCCGCTGCGCGGGCGGTCCCCCTCCCCGAGCAAGCTCGGAGAGGATTTGAGTGGATACCTTGGCGCGCGCAAAATCCACCGCCGCCGCCAGCACATCCGCCCTGAGCACCATCCCCGCCCCGCCGCCAGCCGGCGTATCATCAACCGTCCGATGCTTGTCCGCCGCAAAATCGCGGATCTGCACAAGGTCAAGCGACCACTTGCCCTCCGCCAGCGCGCGGCCCGCAAGGCTGACGCCCAGCGGGCCGGGGAACATCTCCGGGTAGAGGGTGAGGACGGTGGCGGCGAAGGTCATTTGGGAAATCTGAACAACACGAAAAACAACGCTACGAGGCAAGAAGCAATTGCTGCAAGTCCCATTGAAAACCTCACATAGGCCCAGTCCATCGCAGGGTCAGAAAATGCCATGAGCATGACCATAATCGGAGCGGCTAATGAAATGCTTCCAAAGAAAATGATTTTGTTTCGTATTTTGAATAATTGCAGCACAATTTTTGACAAAATTATTGATGCTCCAAAAACCACGATGATCAAAAACGGGTATATAAATGCTTCAATACCCATCAAACCGTCCAATTCTCAACCACCAGCCCCGGCACATCGGCGAAATCGCCAAGATTGTCGGTAACCACCGTCAGCCCCAGCGCGAGGGCATGGGCGGCGATCAGGCGGTCATAGCTGGCGCGTTTGAACGGCAACGTGGAATAGGCCTGAGCCGCTGCCCTGTCGAAATCGAGAACGGGTACACTTTGGACGAACTGATCGAGTACTTCGATAGGTGGGGGCTTACCGCGCGCTGAACCCAGCGCGACTTCCGCATAGACAATGGACGAGGTAACGAAGTCGGTCTCCCGGCATTGCCCCATGCGTTCGCGAATCGAAGGGTGCTGGCCGGACAGGACAAAAATGACCACGTTGGCATCGAGCAGATACCTCACGCCTCACCATTGCCCCAGCCCGGCCAGTCGGGATCGTCCCAAGGCCGCTTTAGCTCTTCGAACACGCGATCTTCGGGCTTGATCGGCTGGAGTCCAATGTTTTTGGCGATTCCCCATATCGCATCGATATCGAACTTGCGTCCGGGCGTTGGAGCGGGCCTGGCGTGGAAATCGCGCTGCCCCCCCGCTGTCAAAATCATTTCCATGCCTGCCTCCAAACCAAGTGCGGCGGGGAGCCGCAGCGCCAGCGAATTGCCCGACTTGAAGACTTTTGCGCGCAAAGGCTTGGCGGGAGTCGCGCGCTGGCGGTCCGCAGCACCGCCAGCATCATCCGGGTTGCCAGCGCCGTCCAGCTTGAATCTGGCCCGCGCTTCACGCACGCGGTTTTCTGATGCATTTTCCATGACACGCTCCGTATATACGAACTGTATATACTATTCCACCCAAGCCGCGTCAAGGACGATCCGCGAATCCATCCATTCCGGTACAGCTTCCGGCTTCATCGGGACCATGAAGCGCTTACCATCAGGCCGCTCGATCTCAAGCACATCGCCCGCGCCGAAGTTCTCGACAGCAACGCACACGCCAAGCGCCTCACCGTCGGTCGAAACCGCAGGCAGGCCAATCAGATCGGCGTAGTAATACTCGCCCTCGCCAAGCGGCGGCAGGGTAGATCGCGGGACAGTGAGCGCGGTGCCCCGCAGTGCTTCTGCGGCAGTGCGATCCGTGCATTCGGCAAAGCGTGCGATGGCGCCGCCTTTTCCGTCGTCCTTAAGCTTCTCGACGGTCAGGGCGCCGTCGTTGAAGGCGCGGAAGGGTTTGAGCCCTGCCACGCCATCGCCGAACAGTTTTAGCCGGACTTCGCCCGTCACGCCATGCGCGCCGATGATCGCGGCCAGGGTTACCTGCGATTCTGGCGTGACGGGCTTATCCTGGTTCAACACTTAGCCCTCGGCGTTGTCCTGCGCGCTTTCGCCGCTGACTGCTGCGGGTTCGTCACCAGCATCGCTGTTGGGCGTCGCTTCATTGGCAGCATCGACCGCCTCAGGAGCAGGGGCTTCGACCGGGGCTTCAGCCGGCACTTCAGCAGGTGCCTCGACGGGAGCTTCGGCAGGGGCTTCGGCGGGAGTTTCAAGCGGCGTTTCGGCGGAGACTTCTGCGGGTTCTTCAGCAGGAACCTCAGGCTGGGTTGCTTCGGCAACCTCGGCAACTTCCTCAACCACCGGTGGAGGCGCGGCAGCGGCTGCTGCAGCGGCCTCCGCGGCTTCCTCAGCCTTCTTGGCCTTGTCGTCAACGCGGTCCTTGGCCTTCTGGCCGGGTTCGCCCTTGGTCGGATTGTTGGTGGCGGCGCGTTCCTTGATGCCTGCCTTGTCGAGCATCCGCGCGACGCGGTCGGTCGGCTGCGCGCCGACGCCCAGCCAATAGCGCACGCGGTCTTCGACCAGGCGCACGCGGTTCTCGTCGTCCTTGGCGAGCAGCGGGTTGTAGGTGCCCAGTTGCTCAAGATACTTGCCGTCACGCGGGGCGCGGCTGTTCGAGACGACGAGCTTGTAATAAGGCCGCTTCTTGGAGCCGCCGCGCGACAAACGGATGGAAACTGACATGCGAAAATACCTTTCTGATTAAACCGGAAACTGACTGAAACTTAAATCTACTTCTTGAGAAACTTCGAGAGATCGGGACCGCCGAGGCCGGGCAACGCTGGCGGAGAACTGCCGCCCATCCCGCCGCCCATCCCGGGCATGCCGCCCATGGCACCGCCACCGAAATCGCCCTTGCCGAACATCGCGGCGAGGCCCTTGAGCCCCCCCATCTTCTTGATCTGCTTCATCGCCTTGCCCATTTCCTGGTGCATCTTGATCAGTTTGTTGACGTCCTGGACCTGGGTGCCGCTGCCGTTGGCGATGCGGATCTTGCGCTTGGCGTTGAGCAGTTCGGGGCGCTGCCGTTCCCTGGGCGTCATCGAACCGATGATCGCTTCCATATGCACTAGAACCTTGTCGCTGACTCCCGATTGGCTTAGGGCCGCCTTGGCCTTCTTCATCCCCGGCAGCATGCCCGCCAGCGCGCCGATGCCGCCCATGTTCTGCATCTGCTTGAGCTGGGTGCGCAGGTCGTTCATATCGAACTGGCCCTTGCCCATGCGCTCCGCCATGCGCTCGGCTTCTTCGGCATCAATCGTCGCCGCCGCCTTTTCGACGATCGAGACGATATCGCCCATGCCAAGGATGCGGCCTGCAACCCGGCTGGGGTAAAACGGCTCGATGGCATCCAGCTTTTCGCCGGTGCCGGCAAACTTGATCGGTTTGCCGGTGACCGCGCGCATCGAGAGCGCCGCGCCGCCGCGTGCATCGCCGTCCATGCGGGTGAGGATGACGCCGGTCAGCTCGACCTGTCCGCCAAAGCTCTGCGCGACGTTGACCGCGTCCTGCCCGGTCAGCGAATCGACCACGAGCAGCACTTCCTTTGGCGAGGAAATCGCTTCCACCGCCTTCATCTCGTCCATCAACGCCTGATCGACGTGCAGCCGTCCGGCGGTATCGAGCAGCAGCACATCGACGGCCTGCAATTTGGCCGATTGCAGAGCGCGCGCCGCGATTTCGGTTGGCTGTTGACCCACAATGATCGGCAGCGTCACCACGCCAACCTGCTCGCCCAGCACCGCCAGCTGTTCCTGTGCGGCCGGGCGGTTGACGTCGAGCGAGGCCATCATCGCCTTCTTGCCGTGCTTTTCCTTGAGCAGCTTGGCGAGCTTGGCAGTGGTCGTGGTCTTGCCCGAACCTTGCAGGCCGACCATCAGGATGACGACCGGCGGCGTCGCGGCGAGATCGAGCTCGGCGGGCATCTCGCCGCCGAGCATCTCGGTCAGCGCATCGTTGACGATCTTGACAACCTGCTGGCCCGGCGTGACCGAACGCAGCACGTTCTGGCCAATCGCCTGCTCGGTCACCGAATCGATGAACCGGCGCACTACCGGCAGCGCGACATCGGCCTCGAGCAGGGCAATGCGCACTTCGCGCATGGCATCGCGCACGTCCTGTTCGCGCAGCGCGCCACGCCCGCGCAGCTTGCCGAAGACGTCGCCAAGGCGGTCTGACAGGCTATCGAACACTATTGTCGCTCCTTGCGTCACTCCGGGCGAACATAGGCCGCTTTCTCCGAAACGCGAAAAAAGCCGGTGGGCGAAACCTCGCCGACCAGCTTGCATCAAAAACTCGTTCAGCCCCCGAATGGGGCGGAACATTCATCTCTATCCGCCTCCCGCGCCCCATCTCCCAGAAGAAATGGCGCTTGGGAGTTTTTCCGGAAGATGACCCCCGGACATCTTCTTTATCGGAAAAACTGGTGGAGCCTAGCGGGATCGAACCGCTGACCTCCTGCATGCCATGCAGGCGCTCTCCCAGCTGAGCTAAGGCCCCGTACCAATTTTGTCAGCCCGCCCTTGGAAGCAGACCCTATTCAGGACGCGCGCTCTAGTGGGGCGCCCGTCCAATGGCAAGAATTTTAATGCTCGTCTGAATCGCCTTCGACACCGGGCACACCGAGATCCTCGTCGCCGCCAAGGTCGACATCGTTGTCGGGCGAATCTTCGTTCTCGTCGATATCGATATCCTCTTCGGCGAGATCCACATCGGCTTCCTCAGGCTTGATCTTGGCCTCTTCATAGGGAATCGGCTGCTTCGACTTGAGCACCGGCTCCGGCGACCAGACGTGGCCGCATTCAATGCAAGTGACGGGATCGTCCTTGCCGAGATCGTAAAAGCGAGTGCCGCATTTCGGGCAGCCATGCTTGGCACCCCATTCTGGCTTGACCATGAAAATTCCTCACATTGGCCACCGGGATGAGCCGGAAGCCGGAAACTGTTTGCGTTGATGGGGACGAAGCCCGCCGGAATCAATGATCCCGATTGCAACAGGTGCCTCAACAGGCGGCGCGCCTTGCCATAGCAAGTGCCCGCTGTCAAAAGCCGCGCGTGAATCACCCCGATCCCTCAAGTCCAAACTTGGGCCCCAGCCCCCGCCGCTTCATGCCAGCCGGGCCGCTGCGCGAGCGAATCCGCGTGCCCGGCGACAAATCGATCAGCCACCGCGCGTTGATGCTCTCGGCACTGGCCGTGGGTGAAAGCCGGATCAGCGGACTGCTGGAAGGCGAAGACGTTCTCGCCACTGCCGCAGCGATGCGGACGATGGGCGCGCAGGTCGAACGGCTGGCAAATGGCGACTGGCGCGTGCATGGCGTCGGCGTTGGCGGCCTGCTGCAGCCCGCCCAGGCGCTCGACATGGGCAACAGCGGCACCTCGACGCGGTTGTTGATGGGCCTGATCGCCAGTCACCCGATCACTGCGACGTTCACCGGCGATGCCAGCCTGTCGGGGCGGCCGATGGGCCGGGTGATCGAACCGCTACGGCGGATGGGCGCGGATATTACCGCATCGCCCGGAGGCCGCTTGCCCTTGATGCTGCGCGGCGCCTCGCCTGCTGTGCCAATCACCTACCGCCTGCCAGTGGCCTCGGCGCAAGTGAAGAGCGCGATTCTGCTGGCGGGGTTGAACACGCCTGGGATCACTACGGTGATCGAACCCGTGCCGACCCGCGACCATTCGGAGCGGATGCTTCGGGGATTCGGGGCAGAACTTACAGTCGATGTCGAGGCCGACGGAACCCGCGTCATCTGCATCCGGGGCGAGGCTGAGCTCAAGCCGCAAGTGATCGAAGTGCCCGGCGATCCCTCGTCTGCCGCCTTCTTCATCGTCGCCGCCCTGTTGGTGCCGGGCAGCGACCTGGTGATCGAAAACGTCGGCCTCAATCCGACCCGCGCCGGACTGATCGAAGTGCTGCGCGCGATGGGCGGGAGCATCGAGGAATTGAGCAGGCGCGAGGTCGGCGGCGAGCCTGTTGCGGACTTGCGGGTGACACATTCGCTGCTGCGCGGCGTGGAAGTTGAGCCCGCAATCGCGCCCAGCATGATCGACGAATTCCCGATCCTGTTCGTCGCCGCCGCGCTCGCCGAGGGCCGCACGATCACCACCGGGCTGGACGAATTGCGCGTCAAGGAATCGGATCGCCTCGCGGTTATGGCCTCGGCACTCGCGGCCATCGGCGCGAGGGTAACTGAAACCGAAAATGGCCTGACGATCGATGGCACTGGCGGCGAACCGCTCGAAGGTTCAATCAAATTCGGAGGATCCATCGCCACCCACCTTGATCACCGCATTGCGATGAGCATGGCTGTTGCCGGTTTGGCGAGCTACCACGGCGTTGAAATCGACGACACCCGCCCAATTGCGACCAGCTTCCCTGATTTCGAGGCGCTGCTGGGCGGATTGGCGCAATGAGCGGCCTGCTTTCCCCGTTTGCCGCAGACGTTGTCGGAATGATCGGCAGCGCGCTGATGGTTATAGCCTACGCTTATTCCAACCTGGCTGCGCGGATCAATTTCCTGGCTTTCAACTTGCTCAATCTGGTCGGCTCGCTGTTGTTGATCGCTTCGCTGAGCGTCCATTTCAACCTGGCGTCGATGGCGCTGGAGATCGTCTGGGCGCTGATCGCCTTGCTCGGCCTCGCGAAATTCGCGGCGAAACGCGCATGATCATCGCGGTCGATGGCCCCACGGCCTCAGGCAAGGGCACAATTGCCAAAGCCCTCGCCGCGCATTTCGGCCTGTCGCATCTCGATACCGGGCTGCTTTACCGCGCGGTCGGTCGGCAGTTGGCGCTGAATGGCGGCGATCCAGACAGCGAAGCCGATTCGCTGGCAGCCTGCGCGTTCCCCGAAAGCCTGCTCGCCGAACCCGAACTGCGCTCCGAGGAGATCGGCGGTCTCGCCAGCCGGATTTCGGTGCACCCCAGAGTCCGCCAGGCACTTTACAACCGGCAGCGCGAATTTGCGACTCAGCCCGGCGGGGCCGTGCTCGACGGGCGTGACATCGCCACCGTGATCGCGCCGGAGGCGGACGTGAAGCTGTTCGTCGTGGCCAGCGTGGCTACGCGCGCCGAACGGCGGTTCCTCGAAATGCAGCGGTCAGGCTGCGAGGTCACCTTGCAGGAGATCGCGGAGGATCTTGAACAACGCGACTTGCGCGATGCCACTCGCAGCGCAGCGCCGCTGGTCCAAGCGGAAGGCGCCATTGTGCTGGACACCTCGCTGCTCTCGCCCGCAGAAGCCATAGCCCGGGCGATTGACTTCGCGCAATTCCAGTCCGCCAATAAGGGTTAGAACCAAGTTCAGATGTCCCCCAGGATCGCCACAACCGCACTCGCACTATGCGCCGTCTTGCTGGCTGCTCTGCCAGCAACGGGCGCGTCAGGACGCACCGTGCGTCGTCTGACGCCCAGCGCCCAGCGCGGTCTGTTGTTCGTTCAGCAGCACTGCGCTTCGTGTCATGGCGTCACTGCGAACACGATTTCCCCCAACCCCGAATCGCCTCCCTTCGAGGATGTTGCCAACCGGCCCGGCCTCACCGTGGTCACCCTGCGCCAGTTCCTCAGCGATTCGCACAACTATCCGGCGGCCATGAATTTCACTGTCGATCGCGCCCGTATCAGGGACATCGCCGCCTATATGCTGACGCTGCGCAAGCCCAATTACCGGCCGCAGCCTTGAAGCCCGCAAGTCCGCAGTCTCCTCCCATTTTCCTTGCTTTTCCGCCAGTCGGAGCCTAAGCGCGCCCGGTCCCCCAGGGCCGCGAGGCCGGGTGGGCGCCTGTTATGGCATTCGGCCCGGCAGGCAGATCGGCCCTTTTGGCCCGTCAAGGCATGGTGCTGCGACGGAGAAAGACCGGCGGAAAAACCGCCCGGCCGGAAACAACATTGGTTTTAGGATACTCGATATATGGCCTCTTCGGCTAATCCCACGCGCGATGATTTTGCCGCGCTTCTCGACGAATCACTGGGTGGTGCAGATGGCGGCGGCTTCGAAGGCCGCGTCGTCAAGGGCACGATCACTGCAATTGAAAACGACAAGGCCGTCATCGACGTCGGCCTCAAGAGCGAAGGCCGCGTTTCGCTGCGCGAATTCGCCGCTCCCGGCCAGCCGCACGGGCTGAGCGTCGGCGATGAAGTCGAAGTCTATGTCGACCGCGTCGAAAATTCCGAAGGCGAGGCCATGCTCAGCCGCGATCGCGCCCGCCGCGAAGCCAGCTGGGACAAGCTCGAAGCCGAATTCGGCGAAGGCAAGCGCGTCGATGGCGTGATCTTCGGCCGCGTCAAGGGCGGCTTTACGGTCGATCTCGATGGCGCCGTGGCCTTCCTGCCCGGCAGCCAGGTCGATATCCGCCCGGTTCGCGATGTGCAGCCGCTGATGGATATCCCGCAGCCGTTCCAGATCCTCAAGATGGATCGCCGCCGCGGCAACATCGTCGTCTCGCGCCGCGCCGTTCTGGAAGAAACCCGCGCCGAACAGCGTTCGGGCCTGATCCTTAACCTGACCGAAGGCCAGATCATCGACGGCGTCGTCAAAAATATCACCGACTACGGTGCCTTCGTCGATCTGGGCGGCATCGATGGCCTGCTGCATGTCACCGACATGAGCTACAAGCGAGTCAACCACCCCAACGAAGTCATCAATATCGGTGACACCGTGAAGGTCCAGATCGTCCGCATCAACCAGGACACCCAGCGCATCAGCCTCGGCATGAAGCAGCTGGAAAGCGATCCCTGGGAAGGCGTTGTCGCCAAGTATCCGATCGGCGCCAAGTTGCACGGCACGGTCACCAATATCACCGAATACGGCGCCTTCATCGAGCTGGAAGCCGGCATCGAGGGTCTGGTTCACGTTTCGGAAATGTCCTGGACCAAAAAGAACGTGCATCCGGGCAAGATCGTTTCGACCAGCCAGGAAGTCGATGTCATCGTGCTCGAAGTCGATAGCGACAAGCGCCGCATCAGCCTGGGCCTCAAGCAGGCCAACCAGAACCCGTGGGAGGCTTTCGCCGACAAAAACCCGGTCGGCACGCAAGTCGAAGGCGAAGTCAAGAACGCCACCGAATTCGGCCTGTTCATCGGCCTCGACGGCGATGTCGATGGCATGGTCCACATGTCGGATATCGCCTGGGGCATCTCTGGCGAGGACGCATTGGCGCTCCACCGCAAGGGCGAGCAGGTCAATGCGATCGTGCTCGATATCGATGTCGAGAAGGAACGCATCAGCCTCGGCATGAAGCAGCTCGAAAAGGGCGCACCGGCGGCTGGCGGCACTGCCGCTGCTTCAGGATCGCTGCGCAAGGGCGAGATCGTGACCGTGACTGTGCTCGAAGTGCGCGATGGCGGGCTCGAAGTGCAGGCCGGCGACGATGGCGCGACGGGCTTCATCAAGCGCAGCGACCTCGGCCGCGACCGCGACGAACAGCGCCCCGACCGCTTCCAGGTCGGCCAGAAGTTCGATGCGATGGTGGCTGGCTTCGACCGTTCGAAGAAGCCCAACTTCTCGATCAAGGCCCACCAGATGGCCGAAGAGAAGCAGGCCGTCGAGCAGTACGGTTCGTCCGATTCGGGCGCATCGCTGGGCGACATCCTGGGTGCCGC
>JBDSSP010000118.1:0-20516 GCA_039928735.1 Novosphingobium sp.
TTGACCCCTCGCACGTCCTGCCACATGCCGACATTGAACATCGCATAGGTCATCGCACTGAGGATCGAAGCGCCATCGATCATCGCGCAGTCGATGACCTGCCCCTTGCCGGTGCTCTTTGCCGAGAGGATGCCAGCGAGGACACCGAAGGCCAGCATCATGCCCCCGCCGCCGAAATCGCCGACCAGATTGGTCGGAATGATCGGCTTGCTGTCTTTCGCGCCGAAAGTGTGCAGCGCGCCAGAAAGCGCGATGTAGTTGATGTCATGCCCGGCGAGCGGCGCCTTCGGTCCTTCCTGGCCCCACCCGGTCATGCGGCCTATGACGAGGCGGGGATTTTCTGCCAGCAATCGGTCGGGAACCAGCCCGAGCCGTTCCAACACGCCGGGACGATAGCCTTCAATCAGCGCATCCGCCTCGCGCAGCAGTTCACGAACCTGCGCCAATCCAGCCAGATCCTTGAGATCGATGACCATGATTTCGCGGTTGCGCGCCAATATGTCCCGATAGCCGAAATTGCCCATCCGGGTGACTTGCCCCGGGCGCTCGATACGAATCACTCGTGCGCCATGATCGGCCAGCATCATGCCGGCGAACGGCACCGGACCGATCCCCGCCAGTTCAATGATGGTAACGCCGTCCAATGCCCCTGCCATGCTCGCCTCGCTTTTTATTGCTATGCGAGGAAATTGCCGCAGCGGCGTCAGCTTGTCGAGGTTCTATGCGCCAGCCCTGGCGAGCAAGGCGCGGGCATCTGCCGGCCGCTGTTTTAGAGCATTGAGGCAGAGTCCCCAAGCCTTCGCTGACAGGGGGTTTGACGGCGCGAGCCGGTAGGCCTCGCGCGCTGTCGCCTCCGCTGTCTCGGCATCGCCGCTACGCAGTTGGGCCTGCGACAGGTCAGCGAGCAAGTGCACATCCCCTGCGCTGCCATTGGCTCGGAGGAATTCCAGCAATTGCCGCGCTCTTGACCAGTCGGCTCGTCCCGCCGCCACACTTGCTGCCAACCGCACTGCGACAGGGCTTGAAGGAGTCTGCACCAGATAGGCTTCCACTAGCACCGCTGCCTCGCGCTGCTGCCCCGCCAGCACCATCGCCGCAACCATGCGCTGCAACAGGCTCTCGGGCATCCGCACCCGCGAGGCGAGGCGATAGCGCTCGACGGCAGCCACGCCGTGGCCGAGCAGCAGCTGCACATCGCCTGCCTGCGCTTGGGCGTCGGCGGAACCAGGCTGTGCAGCCCGCATCCGTTCAGCCGCAGCTTCCGCGCCCGCAAAATCGCGGCCTACGAGCAGAGAGCCAACCGGCTGGTTTTCCGGCACTGCAGCAAACGGACGATCGGCCGATCGCGCCGCGCGCTGGAGCAAGGGCACGGCTTGATCGCGCTCCCCCAGCACTTCGTGCGCGCGTGCGACAACAGTCAGGAGATAGGGCGAAGCGTCAATGCGCTCTGCAAGCGTGCCGAACCGGCGCACAACCATTCGTGCGTCGCCGTTAGCATAATATGCGCTGGCGAGCAGCTCCTGCGCTTGAACATTGCCCGGCTGCCTCTGCACCAGCGGCTCAAGTGCCTCGATCGCTAACAGGTTGTTGCCCCGGCGCATTTCCAGAATACCCTCGAGCAGCAACTTGGCAGGCAAATTCTTGAGCTGATCGCCGGTGCGGTTTAGCAACGTTCGCGCAAGGCCGATATCGTCCGCGCGCATGGCCAACTCAGCCAACAGCAGAAGTCCTCGCGCATTGCGGGCATCTCGCGCCATGAGCTTGCGGCTGGACGCCAGCATCTCGCTGCCCCGACCGAGATCGCCGAGCGTCGCAGCATATTCGCGCAGGACAGAGCGGTCGTCGGGCGCCTGCACCAAGGCTGCTTCAAGCCAGGGCAATGCTGCAGCCATGCCATACTGATCGCGCACGATTAGCCCACGAAATTCGAGAGCGCGGACATTCTTCGGATCGAGTGACAGAGCCCGGTCTGCCGCCTCTATCGCCTTCATGTGTTCGCCGCTGGCGTAGCGCAGATAGCCCAGATCAACCCACAACGAGACGGACTCTGGTGCGAGCGCAGTGGCTTGGTCATAAGCTCGCCCGGCAGCAGCGAGATTGCCTTCTCCGTGTTCGAGCAAGCCGAGCAAGTGGAATCCATGCGCAGCTTCGTCAGGCGCGAACTTGCCTGGTGCCAGCCATTCGCGCGCCTTTTCCCTCTTTCCTTGATAGATGAATGCCTCGCCCATCCGCGCCGCGATCTCATTGCGCGAGGCTCCAGCTGCCTGTGCTGCCTTGAGATGCAGTTCGGCACCCAGACCATCACCCCGAACAATGTCGTCATGCGCCTTGGCGATCAGGGCTGCGGCTTGCGGGGCATTTGTGGCTGTTCCTGCGCCTCCAAGCAACAGCAGTCCTACCGCCATGACTGGCAGCATGGACCGCCTGAGATGGCCTTCAGGCGTGCAGATCATATTGCTTGAGCAGATCGTACAGTGTCGGTCGGCTGATCCCGAGCAGCTTTGCAGTCGACGAAATATTACCCTCGCTGCGGGCCAGGGCGTGGCGAATGACCCGGCGATCGGAATCCTCGCGCGCTGATTTGAGGTTGAGTACGTGCGCCTGCTCGGCACCCGGCTCCAAAAGATCGAGATCGGCGGCCGAAACGAGCTTACGATCGGCCATGATCACGGCGCGCTTAACGCGGTTTTCCAGCTCGCGGACATTGCCCGGCCAGGGCCAGCCATCGATCGCCGCCAAGGCATCGGCAGCAAAGCCCTTGACCGACGGGTTCATCTCCTTGGCGAAGCGCGCCATGAACACCTTGGCAAGCAAGGTCGCATCGCCCGGCCGCTCGGCGAGACTTGGAATCTTCACGACGATCTCAGCCAGACGATAGAACAAATCCTCACGGAAGGTGCCTGCCGCAATCATCGCCTCCAGATCCTGATGCGTTGCGCAGACGATGCGGGTATCGACTGCAATAGAGCGACGCGAGCCGATGCGTTCGATCACTCGCTCCTGCAGGAAGCGCAGCAGCTTGACCTGCAATTGAAGTGGAATATCGCCAACTTCGTCCAGAAATAGCGTTCCGCCCGCGGCCTGTTCGATCTTGCCTTCGGTGGTCTTGACCGCGCCGGTGAAGGCTCCCTTTTCGTGCCCGAACAGCTCGCTTTCGAGCAAGTTTTCAGGAATTGCCGCGCAGTTGATGGCCACGAATGCCCCGCCTGCCCGGTCACTTGCTTCGTGCAGACCGCGCGCCAGCAGTTCCTTGCCAGTGCCGCTGGCACCCAGCAGCATGACCGAAACGTTAGTGTTGGCGACGCGCTCGATGGTGCGGGCAACCTTGACCATTTCGGGCGCGGCAGTGATTAGCCGGCCAAGAACCCGGTCGCCGGTTGCCTTGGATGCCAGCTGGCGATTTTCCTGTTCGATGCGGTGCAACGACAGGGCCCGGCGGACGATCAGACCGATCGCATCGATATCGACCGGCTTTTGGTAGAAATCGTAGGCACCCTTGGCAATGGCCTGCAGAGCGCTCTCTCGCGCTCCGTGGCCCGAGGCGACGATAACCTTGGTATCGGGCTTGATTGCCATGATCTCGTCGAGCACGGCAAAACCCTCGCTGGTGCCGTCGGGATCGGGCGGCAGGCCGAGGTCGAGCGTGACCACTGCCGGCCCCTCTGCGCGCAAGGCAGCCATCGCCTGGGCGCGATCGCTGGCGAGCAACACCTCAAAATCTTCGTATGCCCATTTGAGCTGCGCCTGCAGGCCTGGATCGTCCTCAATCACCAGCAGCTTGGGTTTTACATTAATCATTACGCGACCTTCCGGCCGGCGTTGGCGCCGGTCATATTACTCGACTCATCGCCCGATTGCTCGATTGCGTCGAAAATTCCTTCAGCATCTGCGAGCGGCAGCCGCACGATAAACCGCGAGCCCAGACCCTCGCGCGAATCGACCTCAAGCCGCCCACGCATGGCCCGCACCAATTCCCGCGCCTCGAAAGCGCCGATGCCGAAGCCGCCCTGTTTCGACGAAACGAAGGGCTTGAACAGGCGGTTACGAACGAAATCTGGCGACATGCCGCAGCCTGAATCGACAATTTCGATGCAGGCATGAAGGCCATCAGTAGTGACCCCCAGAACAACCGGCACATCGCCCTGGCTGGCATCGATGCCATTTTGGACCAGATGGACCAACACTTGCTCCAGCGATTCCCGGTTGGCGGAGACCTCGCAGTCCTGGCATTCGGCGACCATCACGGGATATTGCTCGCGGAATTGCGCAGCAACCTGCGTGACCACTGCTCCCGCATCGACTTTTTCCAGCCGCTCGGCCCCGCCTCCGCTGACATAGCGCGAGAGGCGGGCCAGCAGGTTGTTCAATTTGTCCGCCGAATTACGCAGCGTCACCAGCATGTCGGCGCGAAACGCCGGGTTGTCGGCATGCAGTTCGGCATTGCGCGCGAGCAGGCTTAACTGGCTGGCCAGATTCTTGATGTCGTGCATGACAAAGGCAATGCGGCGGTGGAAGTCGTCAAACCGGCTGGCCTCGGCCAGCGCCGCCTGCACCGCATGTTCCGCGAGGTAGCTCGCCAGCTGGCGTCCGGCAATGCGCAGCAAGTCGAAGTCTTCCCAGTCGAACCTGCGGGCAGGTGTCGGCCGAGCCAGAACGACCAGGCCGGTCAGCCGGTCAAAGTGGATCAACGGCACCAGCGCCCAGGCACCCGGCTCATCGAGTAGCCACTGCGGCACCACCTCTGCCTCGCCATGCTCGGTCTTGCCGGCACGCAAATCGTCGAGGTCGACAATCAGCCCTGTTGTCTCGAAAAAAGTCAGCGCCAGCGCCGACATGGCCTCGGTGGGCACTTCTCTCAAAGGCCAGTTCCACTGCGCTGCAAGCACCAGTTCGCGGTGATCGCCAGGAGCAAACAGCAAGCCGGCGGGACTGTCGGCAATATCCCCGATTGCCTGAACGGCGCGCTGCTCCAACGGCGCCGCGGGGTCCTCGCAATTACCCATGGTACGAGTGACGCGGAGCCATTCCTCGCGGTAGTCATAGCGGTGCTGGAACAGGTGCTTGACCAACGTCACCCGCAGCCACCCGCGCAACCGGCGCGATGGCAGAAGCAGCAGGGCAGCAACGCTTGCCGCGATCAGGAAGCCGAATTCCATCAGCCTTGCGAAGTTCCCGCCAACATAAGACAGCCAGTTTGCAATCGCATACATCGCAGCAAAATATCCGCCGATGACCAACAGCGATGCCGACTGGAAAGCAACCCCGCGCGACGGCCGGAAGCGCAACTGTTCGCTTCCGCGGACCCCGCCCAGAACCATCAACACCGCGAGCGAAATGATCGAGAATCCCTGCAGCGCGGCCAGTTCGTCGGGCCAGCTCTTGCTGAGGTAAGCGATGGAATATAGGTTCAGCTCGAAGCCCCACATTGTGCCCAGCGCCAGCGCCGGCCAGCGCAGGAACATACGCGCTTGCGGCGCAGCCCCCGAATAGAGGTTGTGGGCCATGACCAAACCGCCGATCGCCACAAGCAGCCGCAGGGTAATTGTCAGCTGCAGCATCGGCAATTGTGCGGAGGCCCCGGCAATTAGCGCCGGGTCGAGCAGTTCGATGCCAAGATGCAGTATTTCGACGAAGCCGAGTGCCAGCGCCACCGGTCGGATCGGCGCCAGACTGGTGTCGCGCCCGTCGCCGGAGAACAGACGATAGACGACCAGAAGCCAGCCCAGATTGCTGAGCGATTCGAACAGTCCCTGACGGGCATCTCCGAGCGGAGCTGCGGCAATCGACGCGCTCCACACTGCCGTGAAGACCAGGCTTGTCACGAGTGCCAGTCCCGCATCGCCGAAGCGTTCGCGCCGTCCGGCGATCCAGAGAGCGGCAATCGTCGCTGAAACCGCTCCCGCGGTCCCGGTCAGTCCCCCGGCAATCGCCCAGGGCAAGCTGGCGGCACCGCCAATCATCGTGCGCCCTCGTGCCACAAGACAACCCGCAACGTCTGCAAGATGATGATCAGATCGAGGAAGGGCGTATAGTTCTTGGCATAATAAAGGTCGTATTCGAGCTTATGGCGCGAATCATCGAGCGATGCGCCATAGGGATAATTTACCTGAGCCCAGCCGGTGATACCCGGCTTTACCATGTGGCGCTCCGCATAAAATGGAAGCTGCTCGTCGAGACCTTCGACGAATTCAGGCCGCTCTGGCCGAGGTCCGACGAAACTCATCTCTCCCTTGAGAACGCTCCAGGTCTGGGGCAGCTCATCGATCCGCACTTTGCGAATGAAACGGCCAATGCGAGTAACGCGCGGATCGTTCTTCTGGGCGAACTGCGCACCAGCCACTTCGGCGTCGGTGCGCATCGATCGCAGCTTGATGACATTGAAGCTCTCGCCAAACAGGCCCACCCGGGTCTGGCGGAAGAAAGCTGGCCCCTTGCTGTCAAGTTTAACCAGGATCGCAAAGACCGCAATGACCGGCAGAGTCAGGAACAGCAGCGTAGCGCTCGCAGTTACATCGAAAATGCGCTTGGCAGCGCTTGAAACTGCCCTTCCCGATGAAAATCCGTCTGAGAAGATCAGCCAGCTCGGATTGACGGTGTCGAGATCGACCCTGCCAGTCTCGCGTTCGATAAAGCTTGAGAAATCATTGACGTGGACCCCCGCAGTCTTCATCCGCAGCAAATCCTTGAGCGGCAGTGAATTGCGCCGCTCTTCCAGGGCCAAGACGACTTCGCTGACCCCCAGGTTCTCTACAAAGCGCGTGAGATTGTGGATCGCGGAGCGCGCGATGGCCTCCTCGACGAGAGGCTTGCTCTCGCTCATGCCAATGTAGCCGACGATAACAAATCCGGTTTCCGGTCGCTCTCCCAGTTCACGCAGACGCTGGGCGCGGGGGCCGGCTCCCAGCACCAGGACTCGCCGCCGGAACGCCGACGCGCCAAGTATGCCGCCGATCAGCAGGCGGTTGAGGATTAGGAGCGAAATCGAAATGGCCATGCCATAGGCCAATGTCGAGCGCCAAAAGTTGGCGGACGCCATGACAAAATCGACGAAGGACAAGGCAATGATGCCCAGCGAAATCGCAACCAGCAACCGTGCGGTGGCAAACCGCATCGAACGCAGCGAATCCGGTCCATAGACTCCCACCGAGATCATGGCCGTCAGGATCATCGCCGCAAAACCGGTATGAGACCAAATGCGCGTGGAGAAAGCCCCCACGTCAATGCTAATCTGGCCGGCGCGCAGACGCCAGGCAAATTCAGCCGCGGCAATCAGTAACGCGATATCGAACAGCCCGAGCAAGAGGACCGCGTGAGGAATATAATGTTTGAACAGGCGGATCATCGAATGCCTTCGGCAATTGCCGGCCATAAGGGTCGACAGGCCTGCATTAGGACAAAGGCGTAAACTGTCGGTAAATTTGACAGGAAGCTTTCTTCGCAATCTGTCACCGCCAAGGGAACAGGCGGCTCAGGCGGACGAAGTGTCGGCCGCTATTACAGACGAACATTCTGATGCGACAGGCGATGGCCCCGCTCAGTTCGGGCCCGTCAATTTTATTTAAACCATAATCCAGGGCGATAGGTTAACCTGATCGGGCTATTGCGCTAACCATGCGCCAACCGACCCCAACCATTCCGGTCACATCCAAAATGCTGCGCCATTTCGCGGTTGTGACTGTCGCGATTACCGCATGCATCGGTATCTTTGCCCAAGGCGAGAACACCGTAGTCGCCGCCAAGACCACACCGGCAGCTGCACCCGAATCTGGCGGTGGCTTTTTGGACTTTGGCGGCGCCGAACGTGCCGCGCTGGCCGGCAACAAAGGATCCCATGAAGTAAACGGCATCAAGCTGGCAGCTGGAACCAAACTCAATACGGGCGGCGACGACGGTACTGATGGCGGTGGTGGCGGTGGCGGGGGTGCCTCGGGTGAAGGATGGGGCTATATCCAGAGCGAACCATCCGCAATGCCAGCCGCATATGGTCCCGCGGGCGGCCAATCACCGGCGATTGAGGGCAGCGGTCTTGCCCCGCCGGTGGCGGCGCCTCCTATTCCCAAGGACCCGAACGGCGCGCCCGCGCCGGGTGCCTCAGTCAATACAATCAATCCTGGCAAACCAGGCAAACCCCAGCCGCCGCGTAAAGCCAGCCAGCAGGATATTGACCGAATGATGGCTGCATCAAGCCAACGCTCCGGCCGGGCAACCACTGATTAATCAAAGCACTCTCGGGCAAGAAATTCTCGGGTGTCCGCACCAATAACGGCTGCATGCCCATAAGCCGGATGATCGATTACCAGCATGGCGGTCAAGTCAGGGCTCCGCCATGCCGCGACCGCATCTGGCGCAAAGTCGAAATGGAAGAAATGCACGGCGCTGGCCTTGCCGTCGCTTTCCCGGGTGCGCTCGATATCGCCTTCGGGCCGCGCCCGGATGACATGCGGACCAACCTGAAGTGTAATATGGTTCTCGACTCCCCCAATCGTGCGCAGGAACGCATCGCGGCGGACTTCATCAGCCACTTCAAACAACAAGGTACAGGTCAGTTCGCCGCCCTTGGGCACCATCGGATCATAGGCCGCAAGCTCATCGGCGATTTGCGCCTCCCCTCCCTTTTCAATCCGCAGCATTTCCTGGATTTGCAACCACATCGAATCCCAGGTCTCGAACAGCGCAGTCGCATTCGGGCCGACACACACCCGGGTCAGTTGCTTGCGCGCGATTGCCTCCTGCTTCTTGTCCTTGCGGATCAACTCATAGTCCGTAATCGGCATGAGGTCGGAGGCTGTAATGGTGCGTAGGTCTCGGGGCATGGTTTACTCACTCAATCCATAGGCCAGCGCCATGACTTCAATCGGATGGCCGATGCGGTCTGGCGGCTCTTGGCCATTTGCTTCGATAACTTGGCGCAGATGCGGTCCGGCAAGTGGGCATTCTGAAACGATGAGGTCGGGGTTATCTTCCATCAAGTTCTTGCCAGTGGTCTTCCCGTTCTTGATCGCCCGCGGGAAATTTTCCTTGAAAATACCCCATTTCCCACCGTGGCCCGAACAGCGCTCGGCAAGCTGCGGCCTGGCTTCGGGGATCAGCTTGAGCATCTCCAGCGCCTTGGGACCCATGTTCTGGGCGCGGGCGTGGCAGGCAAAATGCACGCCGATCGACTTGGGCATGGCCTCGATCGGCGCCAAACCGCAATCCTTGGCGAGCCGCACGACATATTCCGAGACATCGAAGCTGTGCTTTGCCAGCAGGGCGACCGCAGTGTTCTCTGGCTCGATCAATGGCCATTCGAACTTGAGCATCAGCGCGCAACTGGTTGTCAGCGGCACAATGTCCCAGCCCTGCTCGATCATCGGCGCGAAGTAGGCGGAAATCCGCTGCGCCGCGCTGGCCACGGCCTTCATATCGCCATTTTCAAATTTGGGCATGCCGCAGCAATCGGGATACTCGACACGGAGCTGCACGCCATTGTGCGCGAGCACCTTGAGCGCCGCCTCACCCGGCGTGCCATCGTTGAAGTTATCGTGGCAGCCGGCATAGAGGACGACCTTGCGGCCGAATGCGGGACCATCGGGATTGGGCGCGGGGATCAGGGCAGTGGCCTTGTTGACCAGCGATGTTTCCATGAACGGCGGCACATGGGCGCGGGCGTCGATACCGGTCACTGCCTCGATCACCGGGCGGGTGAGGCTGTTGCCCTCGCGGGTTGCCCAATTGGCGGCCCCGGACAAGGCGGTGCCCAGCTTGCCGTTGCGGGTCATTTTGGCCAATTCGCGGTCAACCAGCGGAGTATTGCCCTTGGCATGCTCCACCGCGCGGTGGCGCAGCATCAGGTGCGGGAAATCGAGATCGAACGGGTGCGGCGGCACATAGGGACACTTGGTCATGAAGCACATGTCGCACAGCGTACAGGCATCAACGACTGCCTTGAGCTGCACCGGGCTCAGATCATCGACCGCCTCGTTGGGGCTCTCATCGACAGCATCGAACAGAATCGGGAAACTGTCGCACAGGTTGAAGCAGCGGCGGCAGCCGTGACAAATATCATAGACCCGGCGTAGCTCAGCCTCGAGCGCGGCCTCGTCATACCACTCCGGATTTTGCCACGGGATCACATGACGCGTTGGTGCTTCGAGGCTGCCTTCCATGGCCGCTCCCTTTCGGTTTGTGCGAATTTAAGATAGAGCTCAACCCGGCTCGCCCTGAGCCTGTCGAAGGGCCCGCGCAACGCCACCGTCGCGCAAGCATCCTTCGACAAGCTCAGGATGAGCGGGGCCAGGAAGAAATCGACTTACGCGTCAAGCGAGTCCAGGGTCTTCTGGAACTTGCCGGCGTGGCTTTTCTCGGCCTTGGCCAGAGTCTCGAACCAGTCGGCGATCTCGTCGAAGCTTTCGTCGCGGGCGGTCTTGGCCATGCCCGGATACATGTCGGTATATTCGTGGGTTTCACCAGCGACCGACGCTTTCAGATTGTTCGCGGTGTTTCCGATCGGCAGGCCGGTTGCGGGATCACCGGTTTCTTCGAGATATTCGAGATGACCGTGGGCGTGGCCGGTCTCACCTTCAGCAGTCGACCGGAATACGGCCGCGACATCGTTGTAACCTTCGACATCGGCCTTCTGGGCGAAATAAAGATAGCGGCGATTAGCCTGGCTTTCGCCTGCAAATGCAGCCTTGAGGTTGGCTTCGGTCTGTGTACCTGCGAGTCCCATGATCCTGCTCCTGTGGTTGGATTGAACGTGATGTTTAATGCGACGGAGCGGCTCCAAATGCCATAACAATTTTCCGCGCGCTGTAATCGGCAAAAGCGATAATTGGCTTTGGATCGGGGCGAAAAAAAATTTAGTGGAAATGGCGGCGCGAAGATTGCTCACGCGCGGATCGCCGGGCCGGTCAACCCGGGCTTAAGCCGCTCACAATCCGTATGGTGCCCCTGGCCCGACTCGAACGGGCACGTATTGCTACAAACGATTTTGAGTCGTTCGCGTCTACCATTCCGCCACAGGGGCCCTGCGCGAACGATTGCGCTTAGCGCCGGGCTGCGCCAGGTTCAAGTCGGCAATTTTCCTCGAACTTTCAGCGGACCCGATCAGAAGCGCCAGTCCATCGCCACATGGGCAAGGTACGGCGCGTTTTCCATGCCGCCGCCCAGTGCGCCTACTTCAAACATCGGCCCATGGCGTGATAGCTGGTAATCCCAGCTTGGACCTTCGATATACTGGACCCCGTCGGGGGCAAACCGGGCAACTAGCGCATCGGGAGCGCCACGCGTTTGACCGGCAGACGGGCGTTGCCTCAGCTCGGATGTAACAACGGGAGCAAAACCATCGTGGGGGGTCAATGCAACCCTGGACTGGCGGAAAACGCTTGGCGTATCGCCATTGGACAGTGCGATAGTGTTGGCACCAGCCCAGCCCGGCGCCAGCGCCAGCGCCGCAGCGAAAAACATAACAGCAGTTCTCATCGCCGCGTACTCCCTGGTTGCCCCCGGGAACTTTCGCTTAGCATGGCCTAAGTACGCCTTAAGGCGACTGGTAATCGAGAATTTACCCTAATATTTCACTTGCGACGATCTTGTGCAAGCGCGAATGGATGGCATCGTTACCGGCAATGACCTGTTGGTCGCAAATCGGCTGCGACCGGCCGCGCCAGTCGGTGACAAAACCGCCAGCCTCACGGACCAGCAGGCAGCCCGCTGCCGTATCCCAGCTCTTGAGGCCGGTTTCCCAGAAGCCTTCGTAGCGACCCGCGGCAACCCAGGCGAGATCGAGCGCCGCCGCGCCAAAGCGGCGGATACCCGCGACTTGCGGCGCCAGTGCATTGTAGATCGCAGTCCATTCGGCCGGATCGCCAGCACCTGCAAAGGGAATGCCGGTGGCAATCAGGCTTTCATCGAGCCGCCGCCGGCCAGAAACGCGCAGGCGCCTGTCCTGTTGCCAGGCGCCGCGGTTCTTCTCGGCCCAGAAGCTCTCGTCAGTGATCGGCTGGTAGACGAGGCCGGCGATTACATCGCCCCAGCCCGAACCGTCCAGTTTGCGCTCCTGCGCGGCGATCGAAATGGCGAAGTGCGGGATGCCGTGGAGAAAGTTGGAGGTGCCGTCGAGCGGATCGATCACCCAGCGCGGTTTGTCCGGATCGCCCTCGATCGTGCCGCCCTCTTCGAGCTCGAAGCCCCAGTCGGGCCGGGCGAGGAGCAATTCGTCATAGATCGTGCGCTCGGCCATTTGATCGGCTTTCGAGACGAAGTCTGCAGGGCCCTTGCGGCTCACCTGGAGATGCTCGACCTCGCCGAAATCGCGGCGCAAGCGCTGCCCGGCCTTGCGGGCCGCTTTTTCCATGACACGAATGATACCTGAAATTGCCATCGTGCGGGTCTAGTTCACCTTGCCCACATAGGTGCGCTCATAGACATCCACGATAATCCGCGTGCCCGCGCCGATATGCGGGGGAACCATCACGCGCACGCCATTATCCAGGATCGCAGGCTTGAAGCTGGACGAGGCCGTCTGTCCTTTAACCACGGCATCGGCCTCGACAATCGTCGCCTCAACCTGTTCGGGCAACGCCACCGAGATCGGCCGTTCATCGTACATTTCGAGAGTGACTTCCATACCATCAGTCAGGAAGGCCGCAGCTTCGCCGATAAGATCGGCCGGGAGGGTAATCTGTTCGTAGTTCTCCTGGTCCATGAAGACGAGGCTGTCGCCGTCGACAAACAGGAACTGGAAGTCCTTGGTGTCGAGCCGGACGCGCTCGATGGTGTCCTGGCTGCGGAAACGAACATTGGTCTTGCGTCCGTCGATCAGGTTCTTCATTTCGACCTGCATGAATGCTCCACCCTTGCCGGGCTGAGTGTGCTGGGTTTTCGCGACTTTCCAGATACCCTTCTCGTACTCGAGAATGTTGCCAGGACGAATGTCGACGCCGCTGATCTTCATGGGAGATGCCTTTTATGAATATGAGCCGGATGTCTGGCCAGGAGACTGGCCGGAAGCAGGAAAGCCGGGCCCTTAGCGCGGGCAACTGCGTCCGGCAAGCGTGGGCCATCGCCTTGGCGCTACTGATCGCCGGTCCAGCGTCAGCCGCGCCGGGCGGCGATCTCGAGACGATACCCATCGGCGACTATGTCTGCGAGCTGCCGGGCGATGCGACGGGACCCGCCGGAAGGCATGTTCCCGGCGAGGATTTCACGGTCGTAACTGCCTCGAGTTATCGTTCTGGCGGGGCCATGGGGAGTTATCTACTGGCAGGCGACCAGCTGACTATGACCAGCGGCCCGCTGCAGGGCAAACGCTACCAGCGGCAATCGGAAGGCTTTGTTCGCATGCTCGATGCAGAAGGCAATCCCGGCGACTTGCGCTGCGTTCGGCGGAAGGGCAACAACCGCTAATTCTTGCCCGGCGTGTTGCAGGAACTGAGTCTGAGCGGTATCGGACCGTCATCCACCAGAGCGTAACTGCCAGAGGGACGAGGATCATGAACATTTATTCCGGCAAAATCGAATGCGCCGACGATCCGCTGGTGCTGGGAACCGATCCCGTCCCGGCGAAATATTATTACGACGCGGATTGGAATGATTTGGAGCGCAAAGCTGTCTGGATGCGCTCGTGGCTCAATGTCGGCCATGTCTGCGAGCTGCCGGAACGGGGCAGTTTCATCCGCCGCGAGATCGAATTCGCCAAGGCATCAGTGCTGATCATGCGCGGCAAGGACGGCGAGATCCGCGCCTTCCACAATGCCTGCACCCATCGCGGCACCCAGCTGACCAAAGCACCATGCGGCAAACAGAACACCTTCTCCTGCCCCTATCACATGTGGACATTCGGAACCGATGGCGCGCTGATTTCCGCCCCGGATTTCGAACGGTTCTACACCACCAAGGAAGAAAATGGACTCAAGCCAGTCGCAGTCGATGTCTGCGCCGGATTGATATTTCTGTGTTTCGAACCGCAACAGCCCTTGCGGGAATTCCTTGGATCGATGGCCGAAAAGCTCGAACAGGTCCCCCTCGCCCGCGCCACGACTTACCAGGAATACACATACGAAATCGATGCCAACTGGAAGCTGACGTACGACAATTTTCAGGAAAACTACCATCTGCGCTTTGTCCATCCGCGTACGGCTGGCGCTGGCGGCTTCGGCGGGGATAACCCCTTCGGCTATCCTTCACACTTCACCATCAGCGGCATTCACCGCACCCAGACGATCTGGACCCACCCTGCGCCCGAAGTGCCTGAAGTGTTGTCTTCCATGTTCATGCGCGGCGTGCCGCGCCTGATGGCGGACGGGCTGATGGAACTGCCCTACCCCCGCGAATATTTCGCGCTGTTCCCGAACCTTTTCCTGCTGTGCAACCCGGGGCAGCATTTCCTGCACACCGTGTTGCCGCTCGGTCCGGAAAAGTCGCGCGGAGTGATCCGGCTCTATTGGGTCGGCGACGACGAGACCGCCAGCACCCGCTATTTCCGTGAAGCCTCCATGCAGACCGCGCGCGACGTCCATTCCGAAGACGTTGACATCATCCTCGCCGCCCAGCGCGGTATTTCCAGTGGCGCGCTTGAGCACATCCACTTCCAGGAGAAAGAAATCCTTTGCCGCCATCTGATCGAGGTAGTGAAGGAAAAAGTCGAGGCGCTACAGGCCGAGCTCGCCTGACGACGGGAGAGAACAATTGGAATTGGGACTTGAAGGCAAGGTCGCCATCGTAACCGGGGCCACTGCAAACATCGGGCGCGGCATTGCGCTCGAATTGGCGGCAAATGGCGTCAAGCTCATTGCCATTGGCCGTGACGCCGAAGCTGGGGCCACGGTCGCAGCAAAGGCGAAGGAACTCGGCGCTGCGGATGCGCTGTTCGTTCAGGCCGACATGCTCGATCATACCTCACCGGCCAAAATCCTGGCGGCAGCGGAGCAGCTTGGTCCGGTCGACGTGCTGGTCAACAACGTCGGCGGCAATGTCGATCAGGGATTTTTCGTCGATAGCGATCCCGATAAGTGGCTTGCCGATATCGACCTCAATTTTGGCACTGTGCTGCGCATGACGCACGCGGTGCTACCCGGGATGATCGCGCGCAAACAGGGCGCCATCGTCAATATCGGATCGACCGCGGGCCTTGTCGGCGATTACATGCTGCCGGTCTATTCGGCGATGAAAGGCGCGGTGCACAGCTTCACCATCGTGCTTGCCAAGGAAGTGGGCCAGCACGGCATTCGCGTCAACGCCATCGCCCCCTATGCCACTTTTGCGACATCACCGGGCGATTACAGCAAAGGGAGCCGGTTTCATCCCGACAGCGGCTTTTTCACAAATAGCCCCGCGATGGGCGAGGAACACCAAGCCATGCGCCAGCGCAGGACACTCGTCGGAAAGCCCTTCGCAACGCCAGAGGAAATGGCCTGTGTGGTGGCGCTACTGGCATCGGATCGGGCGAGCTTTGTTACCGGCCAAGTCTGGCCAGTCGATGGCGGCTCGCTGACATGAGAGAAAAGCTCGATGCTGGCGAGATCATCGCAGCGGGCGAAGCAATTGTCGGAATTGCCGATCCCGAGCCAGAACTGCGCATCAATCTGGAAAAGCTTGTTGCGTCCCTGAACCGTGACGGCCGGTTCGACACGGCAGGCATTGCCGCGACCCACCAGAGCTTGCTTCGCGTGGTCAAGGATCGGCTCGAGGCGCACAAGTGGCTCCGAGACTTTCCCGCTATCGCCGATGAAGAGATTGCCGATCCGGTGTTCCTGTGCGGTCTGCCGCGTTCTGGCACGACCTATTTCCAGTATCTGTTCGACAACGATCGTCGCTTCCGCTTGCTCCGCACGTGGGAAGCAGTGATGCCCTTCCCGCCGCCCGGCCACGACCCAGCGTCAGTCGGCACCCGCAAGGCGATGGAGCGGCAGATCAATGAGGAACTTCGCACCAAGGTCGACAATTTCGACGCTCTCCACCTCATCGACGAAGACGGTCCGCAAGAGTGTCACCTGTTCCTCGAACACGGCTTTGGCGCAGCGGGCTTCTTCAACCTTTACGATTGCCCGGATTACTTTGATTTCCTGATGGATGAGCTGGACTTCGAGCCGGTTTACCGGGTGCACAAGCGTATGCTGCAATTGCTGCAATGGAAATGCCCGCAGCCCCGCTGGGCGCTCAAATATCCCAATCACGTGATTGCCATGGAGCCAATCCGCAAGGTCTTCCCCGGTGCCCGCTTCATCATGACTCACCGGGATCCGGCGCAGACGCTGGCCTCGATCTGCAAAATGACCTTCAGCCTCAGGTCGGCGCGCGAGGCCGGGCCCGTCGATCCGCACCGGGTGGGCCAGCAGATGTTCCACTTCATCCGCCGTCATATCGACCGGATCATGCAGTTCAGCACCGGCCCCTATGCTGCGTCTTGCTATCATGTCGATTACTACCGGCTTGCCGCCGATCCCACTGCCATGCTTGACGAAATCCACGCCGGCATCGGCACTGACACGCCTGGCGACGTGCGTGCCAGCATTGCCGCATGGCGTGATGGCAATCCGCAAGGCAAACGCGGCGAAAATCGCTATAGCCTCGCGCAATACGGGCTTGACGAGGACGAAGTGCGCGCCGCATTCGCCGACTACATCAACCACTTCGCCATCCCGAGCGAAGCAGAAGGCGTGCGGCAGTATTCGTAACAACGAGAGGATCCGAAAATGGCAACCGTGGCTATCAATGACCGTGCTATCCAAGAACTGATCGATCGCGAGGCGATCCGCGATCTGGTGCTGTGCTATTCGCGCGCAATCGACCGTAAGGACATCGAACTGCTGCGTGATCTCTACACCGAGGATGCGACCGACACCCACGGGGACAGCTTCGACGGCCCGGCAGACAAGTATTGCGAATTCATCGCGGGCTCACTGCCCTACATGACATTCAGCGGCCACCATGCCTGCAACCACATGATTGCTATTGATGGAGACAAAGCCAACGGCGAGGTTTACTGCCTTGCCTTCCACGTCATCCCCGATCAGGCAAATCCCGGCAAGCAGATCGAGGATTTCATGTGTGTGCGCTATATCGACAACTACCGCCGCTGTGGCGATGGCAAGTGGCGTTTTTCGAAGCGCGTGGTGACCTATGACATGCAGCTCCAGCGTCCGTTTACTGGCGGCGGATTGATGGCGCTGGGCGAGAAGGACCCGAGCTACAGCGAGCTGTTGCTACCCTTTTTTCAACGCGGCGCGCGAAGCTAGCCGTCGGCAAACAGGCCAGCGTACTCAGCCCGCAGTGCTACCTTCTGCACCTTGCCCATGGCATTGCGCGGGAGGGCTTCGACAATCAGCACGCGGCGCGGTTGCTTGAAGCGGGCTAACTGGCCCGCAATTGCGCCCAGTATGCCCGTCTCGCTGAGCGCTGCCCCCTTCTCCGCCACAACCACCGCAACCACGCCCTCACCCATGTCAGGATGCGGCACACCAATGACTGCTGATTCCTCGACACCGGGCAGTCCATCGATCGCTTCTTCGATCTCTTTGGGATAGACGTTCAGTCCGCCAGCAATAATCAGATCCTTGGCCCGACCTACCAAAGTCACGCGCCCGTCCGCTGCCTGCGTCGCGATATCGCCGGTGATGAAGAAGCCATCGGGCCGCATTTCTTCGGCAGTCTTTTCCGGCATCCGCCAGTATCCGGCAAACACGTTAGGTCCGTGTACCTCGAGCACGCCAGGCTCGCCGGGATCGACGGGAGCGCCACCTTCAGCGCAAATCCGGACCTCGACGTCCGGCAACGGATAGCCGACCGTGCCCGCCACCCGGTCACCGCCTGTATAGGGATTGGAAGTAATCATCCCGGTCTCGGTCATGCCATAGCGCTCGAGAATGCGCTGGCCGGCCTTCTCCTCGAAGCGTTCATGCGCTTCGGCCAGCAGAGGGGCGGAACCGGAAATGAACAGGCGCATTTTTGAACAGGCATCGCGCGTGAGCTCGGGCGCGGCAGTGAGCCGGGTGTAATGCGTCGGCACTCCCATCAGCACGGATGCACGGTAGAAATCGCCGATCACCGCGGCGGGATCAAAGCCCCGGTGGAACAGGACACTGGCACCCGCCAGCAAGGCGCCGTGAAGCGCTATGAACAGCCCGTGGACATGATAGATCGGCAGGATGTGGATCAGCACATCATGGCTTTGCCAACCCCACAGGGATTTGAGGGTCACCGCGTTGCTGAGCAGATTTGCATGAGTTAGCATCGCCCCCTTGGAGCGGCCGGTCGTCCCCGAAGTATAGAGGATAGCGGCGAGATCGCTTGGCAAGCGTTGTTCGACCGGAAAACCTGTTCCAGGAAGTTCGTCCAGCAGACTGCCACTGCCATCCGTGCCAAGCGTCACCAGCTGGCCCGGTCCGATCAATGCACGCACTGCCTCCTCATCCGCCGGTCGGCAGACCACCACCGAAGGCTCGGCATTTTCGAGAAAATAGGCCAGCTCTGCCGAAGTGTAGGCTGTGTTGAGCGGCACATAGACCAGCCCGGCGCGCAACGCGGCGAGATACAGCAGCACGTTCTCCGGCGACTTTTCGACTTGAACGACTATCCGGTCCCCTACCTGCCCGCCCAATGCCCGCAGCCGTGCCGCAAGCCGGGCTGTGCGCGCATCGAGATCGGCAAACGAAAGCGCAGTTGCACCGCCCTCGATCAGGAATGGCTTGGGACCCGCGCGCTCAGCAGCGGCCAGAAAATGCGCGAAGATATTGGCGTTGTCGGTCATATCGCAAGATCAGTCCTTGCCCAGCGGCACATTGAAGCGGTCGGTGTAATAACGGAACTCCTCGCGCAGGCCCGCCGGATCCAGGCCGAAGTCGGCCGAATCGTATTCGTGCTTGCCATGCTGCCCGCGCGGGGTCGCCTCCCGCCACGCCTGCATCCGGGCGCGCGCCTCCTCGGTGAAAGGTTCGCCCAGAAAGTCATAGAGCTTCTGCAAGGTCGGAAAGGGATCCTTCTGGAACGGCGCGAAATGGATGTCGAAAAAGCGGTGCTCGTTCCCCGAATCGCGGAACGCCATCATGCGCTGCATGCCGAGATGGCAGAATTCGACATTGATCGCTCCCATCCAGTGCTTGTCGACATGATCGGTAACCACTTTGCCCATTTCATAATAGATATCGGCAACCGAAGGGATGACGTTGGCGACATCGCGATGCGTCATGCAATAGCGGGCATCGGGGAACACCTTGTCCAGCGCGGTGACGAACATCGAATAGGTCGGGTTCTTGAGCCGCCAACGGGTGGGTGGGCAGCGCCATTGCAGCAGTTTCAGCACACGCTTTACGTAATGGAACGTCGGCTCCAGATCGGCCTCGTGGTGCAGCCAGTGGGCATAGGAAGGAATGTGGAAACTCGCCTGGAAAATCTGCGAGACGAAGTTGAAACCCATGGTCAGCTGATCTTCAGTCGGCGAGGTTGCCGTCGAGGGCAGCATCAGCTTCATGCGCGGCGTGACCCTGTCGCGCATTGCCATTTGCGCTTCCGCCTGGGCAATGCGCGGATCGGTGTCATAGGTCGCGGCCTCTGGCGGCGGGCATGGCGCCGAAGCTTCCCAATTGCGCATTGTGCGCACCGCCGGGTCTTCGCCGAGCAGACAGTGCAGTGCAGTGGAACCAGTCCGCGGCAGACCCAGCACCATCAGCGGCGCGACGATCTCCTGCTCGTTAATCTCGGGATGGCGGGCATACCAGTCCTCGATCTCAAGCCTCCGCATCAGCAGCATTACCGCCTGACCGTCGAACATGGCGCGGCCGGCGTCGTTGAGCCGAGCCTCGCGCTCGGCGGAATCGATCAGCCGCTCCAGCCCCTCACGAAAACCGGGGTCGCCGAAATTGTCGAGGCCCGTGGCCGCTTTGGCCTTATCGAGATAGTCGGAAACACTGCCCATATATCATCCTTCCCAGCATGTGAATCGCTGCTAGGCTAGAACGGGAAGCGGGTGCAAGAACTCCCTGCCGGCAATTTCAGGAGGATGACAGATGGCCAGGACAGTCCGCATCGGGGTGCTCAACGACATGTGCTACGGCCCACCCGCGATCGGCGACATAACGCCCTGGCTGGAACGCGAGGTTGCGGCTTTCCAGGCGAGCGGACGGCTCGATGCTGAAGTTGAATTTGTGTCAGCGTATGGCCACGGACTGCCTACTGTCAGCGCCGAAGCGGTGGAGCGCGCCTTCATGGAACTGGCGCGGCAAGACGACATTGTCATGATCGCCGGGCCAGCCATCGGTGACAACGCACTGATCGCAACCCCGCTGGTCGAGCGCGAACGCATTGCTACGATCAACTGGGCCGGGGCCGAGCGGGCGCGCGGCGAATATATGTTTCACCTGCAAGTCGGCAGCCACGAGGACGAATCTCTGGTCATGGCACGGCATATGCTGGCTATGGGCGCGCGGCGGCTGGGGGTAGTCTATGATCAATCACCGATCGGCACCCGGCACCTCAAATATCTCGAAGACGAGGCGCGGATCATCGGGCTGCGGATTGCGGCAACGGCAGCGATCTCT
>JBDSSP010000119.1:0-8899 GCA_039928735.1 Novosphingobium sp.
TTGGCTTTGCTGGCGGCGATGATAACCGCAATTGCGGTTGGTCTGACCGTCAAGTCGCTTCCCGGTTTCGACGAGCTCAAGAATACCCAGGTCGGCGAACAGATGGTCGTCATGCGCGCCCGTGACGGCACCGAACTCGTTACGCTGGGGCCAAGTTATGGCAAATGGCTGGCCTATTCGCAGATCCCGGAGCTGATGCGCGATGCGATGGTCTCAGTGGAGGACAAGCGGTTTCGCTCGCATATCGGGATTGATCCAATCGGTATTGCCCGTTCGATCGTGGTGCGCTTTCAGTCCGGTCGTTTCAAGCAGGGCGCGTCGACGATCACCCAGCAGCTGGCGCGCAATGTATTCCTCAACAACGACAAAACCGTGACCCGCAAATTGCGCGAGGCGGTTCTGGCGATGGCCCTCGAGTGGAAGTTTTCCAAGAACCAGATCCTCGAGCTCTATCTCAACAAAGTTTATTTTGGCGGCGGCGCATACGGTGTCGATTCGGCATCACGCAAATTCTTTGGTCATTCCGGCACGCAAATTTCTTTGCCTGAGGCGGCGATCATTGCGGGGCTGGTCAAGGCTCCATCGCGCTTTTCGCCTACTGCCGATGCCAAAGCGGCCGTTGATCGCGGCAAGGTGGTGCTTGAAGTCATGCAGGCCAATCGTACGATCAATGCCGACGAGGCGGCCGGTGCAGACCTTGCCGGGGTCAAGTTTGCGTCCGAAACCGGGCAGAATGCTGTCCGCTATTTCACGGACTGGGCGCTGCCGCAGATCGAGTTGCTGGTTCAGGACAATAACGAGCCAATCGAGGTCTGGACGACGCTTGACGTCAAACTGCAGAAGACGGCAGCCGCCGCGATCCACGCCCAGGCGCCGCGCGGGGCACAAGGCGCGCTGGTCAGCCTTGACCGCGACGGAGCGGTTCTGGCGATGATTGGCGGCACGGATTACGTCACCTCGAACTACAACCGCTCGACCAATGCCGTGCGCCAGCCAGGTTCGGCCTGGAAGCTATTCGTCTATTTGGCCGCACTTGAGGCCGGGATTAAGCCTGATGACCGGGTGGTTGATGAGCCTGTCACCATCGAGGGCTGGAGCCCGCACAATTCGGGCGGCTCCTATGCCGGTGAGATCGATGTGCGCACAGCCTTCGCCTATTCGAAGAACACGGTTGCGGCAAAACTGGGCAGTCAGGTTGGCTTTGGCGTGGTCGCCGGCATGGCGCGGCGCTTTGGCATCACTACACCGGTCAATACCATGCCCTCGATGGTGCTGGGCAGTTCGGATGTCCGGTTGATCGACATGACCCGGGCCTTTGCCGCGGTTTCAGCCAAAGGCAATGCCATCGAACCCTATGGCATTTCCAAGGTTACTACGACCGAGGGCAAGGTGCTCTATACGCGGGCGCAGCCGCGCAGCCAGCTGCTGGTGGCGCCCTATGTCGCTGCGGGAATTACCGATCTGCTGCAATCCGCAGTCGCGACCGGCACTGGCAAGGCTGCGCAGATCGGCAGGCCGGTTGCGGGCAAGACCGGCACCACCAGTTCCAACAAGGATGGCTGGTTTCTCGGCTTCTCCAGCGGCATCACGACTGGCGTGTGGATGGGCCGCGACGACGCGCGGCCCGTTCCCGGCCTCCAGGGCGGTTCGGCCCCAGCACGCGCCTTTGCGCAATTTATGCGCGTGGCAGTGGCATCGCGACCGGTGGAAAAGTTCGATACCGAGCTCAAGCTGCCGAGCTGGCAAATCGAACCTGACGATGAGGCGCTGCAGTCCAATCCCGACGATTATTCACTGGTCGACGATCAAGGCAATCTGATCGAACCGTCACAGGAGGGGCAGCCCAAGAATCCGCTCAATGACGGGCCGGGTGAACCGATGGTCGAGGAGCAGGGCGGACTGGTCACCGTGCCGCCCGCTGCCAACGACGATTTTCTCGATCAGGCGACCGGCAACAGGGGTAAGCAGTAGGCCAGACGTGCCCCTCCATGCGAATGGAGGGGCACGCAGGATGGGTTAGCGCAACCGGATCGGCACATAACTGGCAGGTGCGCCGCGCCGCTGGATTCGCAGGAGGAGTGCCACCCTGCTGCCTCCCTTGGCACTGCGAATGGTCTCTTCAAGCGCCGCGACCGAAGTAATCGGGCGATAGTTGGCGGATAGCACGATATCGCCGCGTAGCAGGCCTTTGGCAGCGGCATCGGACGAAGGGTCGACCACTGTAACCACCACGCCTTGGGTGCCCTCGGTGGCACCGAGCTGTCGTGCGATTTGCGGGGTGATGGGGATTACCGAGAGGCCGAGTGCCTTCTCGGCGAGGCCTTCGCCCTGCTGCTTGGGCGGCTTGCTCATGGGATCATCGTCGGTCCCTTGGCTTGGGTCGAACGTCTGCTGCGCCAGTTCTTCCTCGCTCGGCCGTTTCCCGACAGTGGCCGTCACGGTCATGCGGCGACCGTCGCGGATCAGATCGATCGGAATTCGGGTTCCTGGAGCGGTATTCGCGACAATATAGGACAGCGTCTGTTCTGGCGTAACCGGCTTTCCGGCAACCGAGAGCACGACGTCACCCGGCTGAATACCTGCCGCCGCGGCAGGTTTGCCCGGTTCGGTCGCCTGGACGAATTCGCCGCGACGGTGTGGGATGCCCAGCGAGTCGGCCAGATCTTCATTCAGCGGCTGAATCCGCACGCCGAGATAGCCGCGTTCGATGGTCTGTCCGTTCTTGAGCCGCTCGACAATGGGCGCAGCGGTTTCCGCGGGGATGGCAAACCCGATACCGACGCTGCCGCCGGTGGGCGAGAAGATCGCGTTGTTGATGCCGATCACTTGCCCCTTCATGTCAAACATCGGGCCGCCGCTGTTGCCGCGGTTGATCGCCGCATCGGTCTGGAGATAGCGATCATAGGCAGAGCCCGAGCCGGTGTTGCGATAAACCGCCGAGATGATGCCGGAGGTCACCGACCCGCCGAGGCCAAATGGATTGCCGATGGCGATTACCCAGTCGCCAACCCGGGCGTTGCGGGAATCGCCGAACTTGACGAAGGGCAGCGGCTTCGGGGCGCTGATCTTCAGAACTGCGAGATCCGAAGCAGCATCGCGGCCGATCAGCTTGGCCGGATATTCTGTCCCGTCGGGCATGTTGACCGTGATCGATTCGACTTCGCCCTGGCCATCGGCGGTGATGACGTGGTTGTTGGTGACGACATAGCCGTCAGCCGATATAATAAAGCCTGATCCCAGCGACTGCGCCTCGCGAGTCTGAGGGCCTGGAGTGGCGCCGCCCTGGCCGCCGCCTTTACCGCCGCCGAACATGTCTTCAAAAGGGGTTCCGGCAAACGGATTTGCGTTGGCGACGCGCACGCGCTGACGGGTGGCAATATTGACCACTGCGGGGGCGAGCTGTTGAGTCAGGTCGGCGAAGCTGGCGGGTGCGCCGGCACGCGGGACCACGTTTTGCATTTGCTGGGAATCATTCTGCGCGACCTGCGCTCCGGCCGGCAGGCCAGTCACAAGGGTCAGGGTTGAGCCGCCAATCAACAGGGCAGCAGTTACTCCATAAGCATATCGCACGGGCATCACGTCCTTTGTTTGCTGCGACAGCGGCGAAGGGTTTTCCCGCTATGCGCTGTCCGGTTCTGGCCATAATGGCTTAACCGGGATTGAATGGCAGGTCTGGCGCTAGTGGTTCGTTTCGGACATTTGCATCCCAATCGGCAAGCTCAAGTGCGAATGTCAAAATCAATCCACTAATGCCCCTTGAACTGACGCAGATAATCGTTGTCCGGTGAAAGAATGATAGTGCTGCCAGACTTGTTCTCCGGATCGGCGAAAGTCGCATCATAGCTCTTCATTGCCCGGTAGAAATCGTAAAATTGCGGATCCTTGTTGAAGGCATCGGCATAGGTCTTGGAAGCGCGCGCCTCGGCCTCGGCGCGAATGATCTGGGCATTGCGCTGTCCTTCGGCGCGGATCGTGGTCGCTTCCTGTTCGCGCCCGGCCTGCATTCGGGCAAAAGTGCTCTCCAGCGCGCCTTCGGGCAAATCGGCGCGTTTGATCCGTACGTCGATGATCTGGGCGCCATACTCGCGCGATTCCCGGTCGAGCCCATCGCGGATTTGCAGCATGGCCGCGCCGCGGTCGGCGGTCAGCAGCGACTGGAATGTGCGCTTGCCCAGCTCCTGGCGCAGCACCGAGGTCAGGATTGGCTGGAGCTGTTCCTTGAGTCGCTCGGTAGTGCCAGCAGTGCGCACCATTTTCACCGGGTCGATAATCCGGAACCGCGCATAGGCATCGACCTGGAGCCTCAGCTGATCGGTCGAGAGCACTTCCTGCGATTGCATATCGACCGAAAGAATGCGGCGATCAATCCGGACCAGTTGCTCGAAAAAGGGTATGCGCCAGGTCAGGCCCGCTCCGGTCGCGCCGAAGGAAATGTTGGGCCTGAAGCGGTTGATCACCCGGTTGGGTTCGCCAAGGCGAATGACCACAGCCTGTTCCGTCTCTGGCACGACGACTACGGTTGAGACCAGCGCCAGCGCCAGCGCCGCGAGCGCTATCAATGCCGGACGATTTGCTTCCCAAATATCGCGTAACATCACTGGCCTCCCGTTGCTGGCTGAGCTTCGGCAGGAGAAGCCCGGCGGCGAACTTCCGGCAGCGGCAAATAAGGTGTTACCCCATTCGTCTCGAGGATGACTTTCTCGTTGTTGCGCAATACCCGTTCCATTGTCTCGTAATAGAGCCTGCGCCGGGTCACTTCGGGAGCGAGCTTGTATTGACCATAAACCTTGTCGAATGACGCCGCTTCGCCCTGGGCAATGGCGACCACCTGCCCGGCCCAGGCTCTGGCGTCGGCCTGATACTTCTCGGCCTGCTGCTGCGCGACATTAACGTTCTGGAAGGCAGCAACGACCTTTTCCGGCGGATCGGTCTTCTTCAGCTCGACGCCCTGAATCAGCACCCCGGCCTTGTAGCCATCGAGGATCGCCTGCATGCGTACGCGGACATTCTGCTCGATCTTGCCACGTCCAGTGCCACCGATCACTTCGTTGAGTTGCACTTCGGCGACTGTCGCGCGCATGGCGGCTTCGGCCACTTCCTTGACGGTGTCTTCGGGATCGTCGAGGCGGAATTTGAACAGTTTCAGATCCTTGATGGTCCAGCGCACCAGATAGGAAAGATCGACCAGGTTCTTGTCGCTGGTCAGCATCAGCTTTTCCGCTTCGCTGTCTGGGATGGTATCGCGGCGAATCGAGGTAACGTCAGTGACATCGACCGACTGAATTGGCCATGGCATTGTCCACGAGACGCCGGGGTGGATTGTGCGGCTATAGCTGCCGAATGTCGTGACCAGTCCCTGATCCTTAGGGCCGACCATGTGCACGGTGCTGGCAAACAGCCAGATAATCACCAGGCCGCCAACAATCGGTGGCACCCAGCTCTTGCCATCAGGCCGCTGGGGCATGCGCGGAAAGCCACCGCCAAAACCGCCGCCGCCACCTCCGCCAGGTTTGCGCGGGCCATCCTTCGGACGGAACAGGTCTTCGAAGCCGGCGGAACGGCGCGGCGGTCCATCTCCGGTTGGCAGCCACGGATTGCGTGGGCCACGCGGACGCTCACCGGGCGGGGCTGGATCTTTGGCGGGTTCCTCGGCGTCGCCGGTGCCGTCAGCATCTGCCGGCGGTTCCCCTGAAGCACCTTTATCGCCGCCCCCCCAGGGGCTTTTCCGGCCAGCCATAGCCAGAACCCTGCGAGCGATTGTTTCGCCGAATGTTTTCATGGACGATGTTATAGGAACCACTCGTCAACAAAAACAGTGCCTGCCCCGGATTTTTCCCGCTAGTGGATTGATTTTGACATTCGAGTCCCGCTTTCGGCAGGGGGGTGTTCGAATGTCAAAATTCTAAAATCCACTAGAAACAATAATATCTCTAGTGGTTCTTATGTTTCCGACATTTGCCTCTGGCCATGCCGAAAGGGATGCAAATGTCGGAAACGAACCACTAGTGGGACGTAAATCGAACAATCGGGGCACCAATGAGCGGCAGTGACGACAGCGAACGCGTAAAACGGGCTCTTCCTCCGCTTGCGGCAAGTCGTTTGCAGACCGTCCAACTGGCGGGTGGCGTCGCGACTCTGGTGGTCGACGTCGGCGGAATGGACAAGCTGGAACGAGAGCGGCTTGAAGCTGCAATCCGCGTGGCCCTGGCCGGGCAAGACGACATTGCGGAGGTCCGCATTGCCATGACGGCAGAGCGCGGGGGGGCAGCGGCGCGGCCGCGCATCGTTGCAGTCGGCTCAGGCAAGGGCGGAGTCGGCAAATCGACCCTGTCGGCCAATCTGGCGGTGGCGCTGGCCCGAGCTGGCCGCAAGGTCGGGCTGGTCGATGCCGATATCTATGGCCCTTCGCAGCCGCGCCTGCTTGGCACCGAGGGTATGCGGCCCGATGCCCACGACAAGAAGCTGCTGCCTGTGCCAAGTGCATTTGGAGTGCCGATGCTTTCGATGGGACATCTGATCGAGCCAGGCAAGGCCATCGCCTGGCGCGGACCGATGGCGGGCAATGCGCTGTCGCAGCTGATCGACGCGCATTGGGGCGAGGTCGAACTGCTGATCGTCGATCTGCCACCGGGCACGGGCGATGTCCAGCTGACCATGGTGCAACGCTTCAAGCCTGACGGTGCAGTTATAGTCTCGACGCCGCAGGACCTGGCGCTGATGGATGCGACCCGCGCGATGCAGCTGTTCGAGCAGACCCAGGTGCCGATCATCGGGCTTGTCGAGAACATGGCGGGCTATGTGTGCCCGCATTGCGGCGAGATCAGCGATCCGTTCGGGCAGGGCGGGGTGGAAGCCGCAGCAAAGGCAATGGGTCAGGCCTTCCTTGGCCGCATTCCGCTCGATCTGTCGATCCGCCAGGATAGCGACGCAGGCAATCCGCCCGCAGCCGGAGATGGACCGCAGGCCGAGGCATTCGCTGCCATCGCCCGGCGCGTCGGCACCTGGCTGGACAATCAGGTACGGTGAGGGGCAAGACCGCTGAAATGGGAGTTACTCGCCGTCAAATTTTCATCGGGGCACTGGTTGGCGGCGGACTTGTGCTTGGCTACCAACTGCGGCCACGCAAGTATCCGCTGCCGCTGTCGCCGGGGCGCGATGAGTTCGCCTTCGATGCCTGGATCAAGCTGAGCCGGGACGGGGTGGTGACCGTCGCGGTGCCTCAGCTCGAGATGGGGCAGGGGATCACTACGCTTATTCCCCAGATCGTCGCGACCGAACTGGGGGCGGACTGGCGGCAGGTGGCGGTTGAGCCTGCGCCGGTCAGCGCCCATTACGCCAACCTGCCACTTGCCGCGCGCTGGTCGGAGCTGTGGATGCCCGCGTTTCCCGTCCTAGGATCCAGCCCCGGCGGGCCGTTGACCGGCAGTTGGGCAAGGGACCATCGCTTCATGGCGACCGCTGACGGTATGTCGCTGGCGGCCTTTGAAGGCCCGGCCCGCGAGGCTGCAGCCAGCGTCCGAGCCTTGTTGGCGATGGCGGCAGCAAAGCGCTGGGGCGTTGATTGGCAATCATGCGAAGCCGAAAAAGGATTCATAATCCACGCCGCCAAGCGCCTCACCTTCGGCGAACTTTCCGAAGAAGCTGCTGCCCTGCGCCCGCCCGATCCGCCGGTGCTGCGCGAAAATGCTGCCAGCGAAAGCCCCAAGACCACCCTCGCCGCCGCGCCGTTGAAATTCCCGCGCCTCGATCTGCCCGCCAAGGTCGATGGCAGCTTCCTGTTCGCCGGAGATGTTCGCCTGCCCGGAATGGTCTTCGCCGCAATCCGCCACGGCCCGATCGGGACAAGCGAGCTGGCCAGTTTCGACAAGGCTGAGGCGCATGGCATGTCGGGCATGATCTCGCTGGTCAAGGGAGAGCGCTGGCTGGCCGCAGTAGCGCACGATTGGTGGGCCGCCGAGCGCGCCTTGGCGGCAGTCGCGCCAAACTTCCGCGCCACCCACCGCGCCGACAGCGCGCACATCGAAGCTCAGCTCGACGATGCCTTGCTCCACGGCGAGGCCGCATCGATCTACCAGTCCGGCGACACCGGCGACCTTGCAAAAAAGCCCTATGCCCTGGCGCTGCGCTATGATGCGGCGCCAGGGCTCCACGCAACATTGGAAACCGCCAGCGCCACCGCTCGGCTCAAGGATGGCAAGCTCGAATTGTGGCTGGCGAGTCAGGCCCCCGAAGCAGCGCGGCGTGCCGCGGCCGAGGCAGCAGGCGTGCATGAGCGCAACGTCGTGCTCTATCCCATGCCCGCCGGCGGCAGTTTCGACCGGCGGCTGGAACACGATCACGCCATCGAGGCCGCCATCATTGCCCGCGAAGTGGGCAAACCAGTGCAACTGACCTGGTCGCGCTGGCAGGAGCATATTGCCGGCTGGCCGCGCACTCCGGTGGCAGCCGTGATGGCGGCGAAGGTCGCGCCCGGCGGTGCGATCACTGGCTGGAAGGCCCGCCTCGCTATGCCCTCCAGCTCTCACGAATTCGGCCGCCGCCTGTTTGGCGGTCTGACCCCGGCCAAGGCCATGGCGGCCAGCAAAGGCGAAGGTGACATGCTGGCGATGGAAGGCGCCACTCCGCCCTATGCCATTCCCGACATGATCGTTGAACATGTGCCCACGACCATTGCCCTGCCGACTGCGCGGCTGCGCGGCAATGCCCACGGCTATACCGCCTTCTTCACCGAAAGCTTCATTGACGAGCTGGCGCGCCACTCGGGCCGCGAGCCGCTGTCCTATCGCATCGCCATGCTCGGACACGATCCGCGCCTCGTCGCGTGCCTGCTCCGCTGTGCGACCTTGGCCAACTGGGATGCCGGCGCCGACGCCAGCGGCCAAGGCCTGGCCTGTCATAT
>JBDSSP010000120.1:0-4717 GCA_039928735.1 Novosphingobium sp.
TACCGGGTGCGGATGGCCGGGGACAAGGCGGCCTTCCCGGTACTGCTCTCGAACGGCAATTGCGAGACGAGCGGCGATGGCGCGGACGGCTCTCACTGGGCAGAATGGCACGATCCCTGGCCCAAGCCTTGCTACCTCTTCGCGCTGGTCGCCGGGCAGCTTGTCGCCAATCGTTCCAGCTTCACCACCACGAGCGGCCGCAAGGTCGATCTTGCAATCTGGGTCCGCCCTGGCGACGAACCGCGCACGCAGCATGCCATGGATTCGCTGATTGCTTCGATGAAGTGGGACGAGCAAGCATTTGGCCGCGAATACGATCTCGATCAGTTCAACATCGTAGCCGTCTCGGATTTCAATGCCGGGGCGATGGAGAACAAGAGCCTCAACGTGTTCAACACCCGCTATGTGCTGGCCGATCCCGAAACCGCGACCGATAGCGATTACGACGGCATCGAAAGCGTGATCGCACACGAATATTTCCACAACTGGTCGGGCAACCGCGTGACCTGCCGCGACTGGTTCCAGCTCAGCCTCAAGGAAGGCTTCACTGTGCTGCGCGACCAGCTGTTCAGCGAAGACATGGGGAGCGAGGCGGTCAAGCGGATCTGCGATGTGCGCGTGCTGCGCGGTTCTCAGTTCCCTGAGGATTCTGGGCCGCTTGCGCATTCGATCAGGCCGGATTCGTATCAGGAAATCGGCAATTTCTATACCGCGACGGTCTATAACAAAGGTGCCGAAGTGATCCGCATGATGCGGACCATGGCTGGCCCCGGGCGCTTCCGCAAAGGCACGGATCTCTATTTCGCGCGCCACGACGGTCATGCTGCAACTTGCGAGCAATTCATCCAGGCAATCGAGGACGGCGCCGGGCTGGATCTGAAACAGTTTCGGCTGTGGTACAGCCAGGCGGGCACACCCGCAGTCAAGGCGCGGCTGAGCCATGCGGGCAATGTCGCGACCTTGCGGCTCGAACAGACCGTGCCAGCGACGCCGGGCCAGCCGGTCAAGCAGCCTGTGCCGATCCCGCTCAAGCTGGCGCTGTTCGATCAGGCAACAGGCAAGCATCACGGCGAACAGCTGGTAGTGCTTTCCGAGTCCAGTCAGGAGCTGACCTATTCCGGCTTTGCCCAGCGCCCGGTGCTTTCAATCAACCGCGATTTTTCGGCCCCTGTCACCATCGACGCCGAGATGAGCGTGGCCGATTTGGTGTTCCTCGCCGAGCACGATGACGATGCCTTTGCCCGCTATGAAGCGTTACAAAGCCTGGTGACGCAGCATCTCGTTGCCGTGGTCAGTGGCGGAATGTCCGATACGGATCGTCAGGCGGGGCGCGCGGCGATCGGGTCTTCGTTTGCTGCGATTATTGCTGATCCCATGCTTGACGATCTGATGCGCGGGGAATTGCTCATCCTGCCGTCCGAAGCATTTCTTGCTGAACAGTTCGTGGCTGCCGATCCCGGTGCAATCCATGACGCGCGCGAGACACTCAAGGCGTGGCTGGGCCAGGAGCTGGAAGCGGCGCTTGCGGCCATGCATGATCGCGCTTCGGCAGTGAACTACAGCCTCGACGCCTCGGCAAGGGGCGCGCGCAAGGTCAAGTCCCAGGCGCTGGTCTACCTCGCCGCCGGGGTGCCTGCCGCCGCCGCCTGGCGCGTTGCTGCGCAATATCGCAGCGCCGACAACATGACTGACCGGCAAGGTGCCTTGATGGTGCTATGCGGCCTGGATGCCCCCGAGCGAGCAACCCTGCTCGCCGATTTCCACGATCGCTATGCCGGGAACGCGCTGGTCGTCGACAAGTGGTTTTCGCTGCAGGCGGGCTCGCTGCATCCCGATGTGCTCACCCACATCAAGCAACTGGCCCAGCAACCCGATTTCACGCTCGGCAACCCCAACCGGGTGCGGGCGCTTTATATGTCGGCTGCGGTCAATCCCGCCGCGTTCCACGCCGCGAGCGGCGAAGGTTACCGGATGATTGCCGACCTGATTCTTGCGCTAGACCCGATCAACGCGGCGACAGCATCGCGATTCGTCGCCCCGCTCGGCCGTTGGCAGCGAATCGAACCTGCGCGTTCGGCGCTGATGAAGGCCGAGCTCGAGCGGATCGCGGCGGCCCCGGCGCTGTCACGCGACACTCGCGAGCAAGTGACCAAGAGCCTTGGCTGAACCCGTCGAAGTGATCCGCGCCGGCGTCCTTGGCGCGGTCCCGCATGGCTTCCTCGGGCGGCGCGGCGGAGTTTCGACCGGGGTGGTGGCCGGGCTCAATACCGGCCTTGGCTCAGGCGACGACGAGGCGAATGTCGCCGAAAACCGGGCGCGGGCGGCAGCGGCAGTGCTGCCGGGGGCTGTGCTGACGGGGATCTACCAGATCCATTCGCCATCGTGCGTGATCGTCGATCAGCCGTGGAGCGACAAAGCCCGCCCGCAAGCCGATGCGCTGGTGACGGCGCGCAGCGGAGTGCTGCTGGGCATTGTCACTGCAGATTGCGCACCGGTGCTGCTGGCCGATTCCGACGCCGGAGTGATTGGCGCTGCCCACGCCGGCTGGAAAGGGGCGATCGGCGGGGTGACGGACAATTGCATTGCCGCAATGGAAGCACTCGGTGCGCGGCGGACGCAAATCTCGGCTGCCATCGGCCCTTGCATCGGGCCGGCAAGCTACGAAGTGGATGATGGGTTTGCCGCGCGTTTTTCAGAAGTGGACCGCGAAAATGCACGGTTTTTCGCGGCGGGCCGGGCAGGTCACTGGCAATTCGATCTTGCAGGCTATGTGGCCAGCCGTCTCGCTGCGGCAGGAATCGGCAAGGTTGAATGCCTCGGACTCGATACACTCTCTGCGCCGGACCGGTTCTATTCGTACCGCCGCGCAACCTTGGCCGGCGAGCCAGCCTATGGCCGCCAGATATCGCTGATTGGCCTCAACTAGGCGCCTTTTTGTTCGCGGTTGAAAAAGGCCAAAAACACGGTTGGCAGGGTGCACTTTCGCGTCTATCAGCGCGCCAAACCTGTTCCAGCCATAGGCTTGTCTTATGGAACGGTGCGGGTGCTAAGGGGGTCCAATTGGGGGGCCTCAGGGGCAATCTATTTCAGGGTTCGGCCCGCTCCAGTTTCTGGTTGCGGGCTTCAAGAGCAAGGCAAGATAGACCATGGCACAAGATGCGGGTTTCGCCACTCCGGACGCGGCCTCTCCGGCTATCGAAGGCGGAGAAGGCGTACGGCGGCGCGATTTTATCAATATCGCAGCCGTTGCTGCTGTGGGCGTCGGCGGGCTCGCCACGCTGGTGCCGCTGATCAGCCAGATGGCCCCGTCGGCTGACGTGCTGGCGGAAAGTTCGACTGAGGTCGATATCTCCGCGATCAAGCCCGGCCAGGCGATCAAGGCGATGTATCGCAAGCAGCCGCTGTTCATTCGCAACCTGACCCCGGCCGAGATTGCCGCTGCCAACAAGGTCGATGTCTCGAGCCTGCGCGATCCGCAGACGCTCGACCAGCGCACCAAGGAAGGCAAGGCCAACTGGCTGATCACCATGGGCGTGTGCACCCATCTCGGCTGTGTGCCGCTTGGCGCCGGCGAAGGTGAAGTCAAAGGCGAGTTCGGCGGCTATTTCTGCCCTTGCCACGGATCGCAATACGATACCGCCGCGCGTATCCGCAAAGGCCCTGCGCCGAAAAATCTCGAGGTTCCGGAATACGTTTTCAATTCGGACACTGTCGTCAAGATCGGCTGAGCCAAGAAATTTACTGAGGTAGACTGCGATGAGCTTCCCCTGGGCGAATGATTACAAGCCAAGTCATCCCTTCATGCAGTGGATGGACAACCGCCTGCCATTGCCGCGTTTCGTCTATAACGCGGTCGGGGCTGGCTATCCGGTGCCGCGCAATCTTAACTATTGGTGGAATTTCGGCTTTCTGGCGTTGATCTGCCTCGGCTTGCAGATCGTCACCGGGATCGTGCTGGCGATGCATTACGCAGCAAACGCCGGGATCGCGTTCAATTCGGTCGAACACATCATGCGCGACGTCAACTGGGGCTGGCTGATGCGTTATTCTCACGCCAACGGTGCCTCGGCCTTCTTTGTTGTGATCTATATCCACATTTTCCGTGGATTTTACTTCGGTTCCTACAAGCCGCCGCGCGAGATGGTCTGGCTGCTGGGCGTCGCGATCTTCCTGCTGATGATGGCGACCGCTTTCATGGGCTACGTGCTCCCCTGGGGCCAGATGAGCTTCTGGGGCGCCAAGGTGATCACCGGGCTGTTCGGCGCAATTCCGCTGGTCGGCGAGCCGATCCAGCAGTGGCTGCTGGGCGGCTTTGCCCCCGACAATGCCGCGCTCAACCGCTTCTTCTCGCTGCACTATCTGCTGCCCTTCGTGATTGTCGCGGTTGTCGTGCTGCACATCTGGGCACTGCACATTCCGGGGTCGACCAACCCGACCGGGGTCGAAGTAAAGACCGAAAGCGATACGGTTCCCTTCTTCCCCTATTACATCGCTAAAGACGGCTGGGCCGCGCTCGCCTTCCTGTTCATCTATTGCGCCATGGTTTTCTTCGCGCCGAATTATCTGGGCCACGCGGATAACTATATCCCGGCCAATCCGATGAGCACCCCGGCGCTGATCGTGCCCGAATGGTATTTCTGGCCATTCTACGCGATCCTGCGCAGCTTCACCTTCGACTTTTTCTTTGTGCCGGCCAAACTGATGGGCGTGCTCGCCA
>JBDSSP010000121.1:0-13028 GCA_039928735.1 Novosphingobium sp.
TTCTGGCCGCAGCGGCAAGGCGGCGCGGCCTTGCTGCCGCAGTGCGCGATGACAACCCGTCCGAACATGCCTATCTGACCCCATCCTCCTGGGTGGCAATGTCGCGAAGCAAGACCCAACTCGATGCCCTCGCCAGAGCCCGGCCTGATGCAGTCTGGCGGCCGCTGTTACCGCCAGCCAAACGGGTCTGGACCGACGACCACGCCTCGATCCTGCCCTACGTGCGCTGGCGGCACATTTTCATGAAGGACTGACCTTGCGCAGCGATATTTCCCTGATCGCCATGAATGGCAAGGCCCCGCGCATTCACTCGAGCGCCTTCATTGCGCCGGGTTGCCGGATTATTGGCGATGTCGAAGTCGGGCCCGATGCCAGCATCTGGTACAATTGCGTGCTGCGCGCGGACGTCCACCGCATCGTGGTGGGCGCGCGCAGCAATATCCAGGATGGCACGGTGGTCCATTGCGACAGCCCAAAGCCCAAGCGACCGGACGGCTTCCCCACGATCATCGGCGAGGATGTGCTGATCGGCCATCTGGCCATGATCCACGGCTGCACCCTGGAAGACCGGGCCTTTGTCGGCCTTGGAGCGATCGTGATGGACGGGGCGCGGGTCGAATCGGACGCGATGCTGGCGGCCGGGGCCATGCTGACCGCCGGTAAGGTGATTGCCAGCCGCCAGATGTGGATGGGCCGCCCCGCCACTTATGCCCGCGACCTGACCGACACTGCGCTGGAAGACATGCGCGCCGGGGTGGCGGGCTATGTCATCAATGGCCGGTTGCACGCGGCAGCGCTCAATGAGCAATCCCCCAGCTCGTCAGACTGAACGCTTCTTGATCGAGAGAATCGACATCGCTTCCCAATCTGCCTATGCCCCCCTTTTTGCGGTAACTGCGGAGTGGATGCGGCCATGTGGCATGAAGGCTATACCTCGGAAATCACCTATACTTACGGCTATTACCCGGAACTTTCCCCCACGCGGATACGGCTCGCGCTGCTTGCCTGCGGCATAGATCACTCGATTTCGGACAATCCTGAATATCTCGAGCTCGGCTTCGGTCAGGGGCTCTCGCTCAATATCAACGCGGCGACCAATTCGGGGACCTATTGGGGCACCGATTTCAATCCGGGGCAGGTCGCCAATGCCCGCGAATTCGCCAATGCGATGGGCAAACAACTGACCTTGCTGGAAGATTCGTTCGAGCAGCTGTCACAGCGAGACGATCTGCCCCAGTTCGATATTATCGCGCTGCATGGCATCTGGTCGTGGATCAGCCATGGCAGTCGGCAGGCGATCGTCGATCTGGCGCTCAAGCGGCTTAAGCCGGGGGGCGCACTCTATGTCAGCTACAATGTCACTCCCGGCTGGTCGCCCGGCATTCCGCTGCGGATCCTGATGGCCGAATATGCCAAGCGTGAGGCCAATGGCGTCCTGGTCGACAGGATCAACGGCTCGCTCGAATTCGTCGACAAGGTCATCGATGCCGGGGCGGCCTATTTCCAGAATAATCCGCAGCTCAAGGAGCGCCTCAACCAGATCAAGACGCAAGATCGCTCCTATCTTGCGCATGAGTATTACAACGCCGACTGGCATCCAATGCCGTTCAGCCAAGCCGCCGATCAGCTCGCTGAAGCCAAGCTGACCTTTGCCGCGTCGGCGGCGATGCTGGAAAACTTGCCGGCGATCAGCGTCCCCGCTGCCGCACATGCTGTCCTGCAGCAGATCAAGGACCCGGTGATGCGTGAGACGACGCGCGACTATTTCGTCAACCAGCAGTTCCGCCGCGATATTTTCGTCAAGGGGCCGCGGCCGATGTCGGTCTACGAGCATGGCAAGCAGATCGAGAAAGAGCGGTTCATCCTGGTCGGCGACCCGGACAAAGTCCCGGAAAAGGTTGCCACCGCGATCGGCGAAGCCGACCTCAGGGCCGATATCTACAACCCCCTTGTCAAGGTTCTCGCGGGCTTTCCTGGCGGATCGGCCACAGTTGCGGAGTTGATGGCAGCCAAGGACCTCGCCATGCTCAACCGGGCACAGATCTGGGAAGTGCTGCTGGTGCTGACCGGTGCCGGCTATGTTGCTCCGGCCACAAAATCATCCACCCCCGACGAAGACAGCAAGGCTTCTCGCTCGTTCAATGATCGCCTGATGGAGCGGGCCGAGGCCGGTGCCGGGGTCGATTATCTGGCCGCGCCGCTATTGGGCGCCGCCACGCTGGTGCCGCGCATTGATCAGATGTTTATTCTTGCCCTGAAAGCCAATGAAAAGGATCCACCGGAATGGGTTCGCAAAGTGCTGGCCAGCCAGGGTCAGATGCTGATTGTCGAGGGCGAAACGATCCAGGACGAAGAACGCACGCGCCAGGAACTGAAGAAAATGTTCGACAAGTTCGTGGCGACCAAGGCCGATCTGCTCAAGCGGCTGGGAGTCTATTGATCGCAGCAAGTGCCAAACTTCATCAGGCTCTAAAACAGGTTATTCTGTGCCGTCTCCGCCCGGAGTTTGTTGCGCCTTTGGTTTGCGTCCGGCCCGGGCAGTCGGATTTACTACCTTCGCCTTCTTCCTAACTAGCCTCGGGGGTGCGGGCGTAAGCTCGAACGAAAGGGCATTGTCCTTGAGGCTGACATGGACTTCGCCGCCATGCGCCAGCTTGCCGAACAGAAGTTCTTCGGCCAGCGGTTGCTTGACCTTCTCCTGCAACAGCCGCGCCATCGGCCGCGCGCCATAGAGTTTGTCATAGCCGCGATCGGCCAGCCAGCTGCGGGCGTCGCTGTCGAACTGGATGTGGACATTCTGTTCGGCCAGCTGCAGCTCCAGCTGGAGAATGAACTTGTCGACCACCCGGCTGATCACTTCGGTCGGCAGGTAGGAGAACGGCACCGTAGCATCAAGCCGGTTGCGGAATTCGGGTGAGAACATCCGCTTCACCGCTTCGTCGCCGGCATCTTCCTTGGAAACATCGCCAAAACCGATGCCCTGACGCGCCATGTCGGATGCGCCGGCATTGGTGGTCATGATCAACACGACATTGCGGAAATCGACAGTCTTGCCATGGTGATCGGTCAGGCGGCCATTGTCCATCACCTGCAGCAGGATGTTGAACAGATCGGGGTGCGCCTTTTCGATTTCATCGAGCAGCAACACGCAATGTGGTTGCTGGTCGACCGCGTCGGTCAGAAGCCCGCCCTGGTCGAAGCCGACATAGCCCGGAGGCGCGCCGATCAGCCGCGAAACGGAGTGACGCTCCATGTATTCGGACATGTCAAAGCGCTGGATCGGGATGCCCATGATGCTGGCGAGCTGCTTGGCGACTTCGGTCTTGCCGACGCCGGTCGGGCCGGAGAACAGGAACGAACCAATCGGCTTGTCCGGATCGCGCAGCCCTGCGCGGCTGAGCTTCATCGCGGAGGACAACACGGCGATTGCCTTGTCCTGGCCGAACACCACGCGTTTCAGATCGCGCCCGAGATGTTCAAGTACGGTACGATCGTCCGAGGAAACCGATTTGGGCGGGATGCGCGCCATGGTCGCGATCACTGCTTCGATTTCCTTGGGCGTGATCACCTTTTTGCGCTTGTTGATCGGCACCAGCATTTGCATCGCGCCGACCTCGTCGATCACGTCGATGGCCTTGTCGGGCAACTTTCGATCATTGATATAACGTGCCGAAAGCTCGACTGCGGTCTTGATCGCCTCGGGGGTATACTTGACCTTGTGGTGTTCCTCGAAGGCAGAGCGTAGCCCCTTGAGGATCTTGATCGTATCCTCAATGGTCGGCTCGTTGACGTCGATCTTCTGGAACCGGCGCAGCAGTGCGCGGTCCTTTTCGAAGTGATTGCGGAATTCCTTGTAGGTGGTCGAACCGATGCAGCGGATCGTGCCGCCGGACAGCGCGGGCTTGAGCAGGTTAGAGGCATCCATAGCTCCGCCGCTGGTCGCTCCGGCACCGATCACGGTGTGGATCTCGTCGATGAACAGCACAGCATCGGGAAGCTTTTCGAGCTCATTGACGACCTGCTTCAACCGCTCCTCGAAATCGCCGCGATACCGCGTGCCCGCCAGCAGCGAACCCATGTCGAGCGAGTAGATCACTGCATTGGTCAGCACTTCAGGCACGTCGCCCTCGACGATTTTGCGGGCGAGGCCCTCGGCGATCGCGGTCTTGCCAACGCCGGGATCGCCAACATACAGCGGGTTGTTCTTTGACCGGCGGCACAGGATCTGGATTGTGCGATCGACTTCTGGGCCGCGGCCGATCAGCGGATCGACTTTGCCAGCGAGCGCTTTCTCGTTGAGATTGACACAGAACTGATCGAGCGCGGAATCCTTCTTCTGCGCCTTGCTGTCGCTCTTTTCTTCCTGGTGCGGCACCTCGCCGTCGCTGCCCTTGGGCGAGCGATCCTCGATGCGGCGACCGCCCTTGCCGATGCCGTGGCTGATATATCTCACCGCGTCGAGGCGGCTCATGTCCTGCTGCTGGAGGAAATAGACGGCATAGGAATCGCGCTCGGAAAACAGTGCGACCAGTACATTGGCGCCGGTTACGGTGTCCTTGCCCGAGGACTGGACATGCAGGATTGCGCGCTGGATCACTCGCTGGAAACCCGCGGTAGGCGCAGGATCGCCCTTCTCGCTGGTCTTGAGTGACTGATATTCCTGATCGAGATACTGGCGCACAACTTCGCTGAGATCGTCGAGCTCAACGCCGCAAGCCTGCATCACGGCGGCGCCATCGGGGTCGTCGATCAGGGCCAGCAGGAGATGTTCGAGCGTGGCGTATTCGTGGCTGCGCTCCGAGGCATGCGCCAGCGCGGCGTGCAGGGTCTTTTCTAGGCTCTGGGCGAAACTGGGCATTTAAGGCGCTTTCGCTGATAATGGTGAACCTCGGTGAAACAGGAGGTATGACCAGGGACGGTTAAGCAATCTTATATGGTGACAACATGGGTCAATGCGAGGGTGCGGACAATAGGCGCCTGTCACGCTCATGACTTTTTTGCCCCGAACAGCGCATCTGCCGCTGCCATGTGGGCTATGGCTTTGTCGCGATGGGCCGCAACTCGGGCAATTTCTGCTTCCAGCTGGGCAATGCGCAAATTGAGCTCGTCGCGCGAATAGCTGTCAAGGCTTTCGCGGCCTAACAGGCTGGCAGCATCACCGCGAACCCTGGGGCGGTCGTCGTCATCCATTGCACTGCAACATCGGACGCTCTTTGCTTGCTGTCAACCGGTCTGGAAGGTAAGGCCGCATGGTTTGGTGCTGCGGTGAAACAGGGCGGACAGGGGTGTCGTAAATGCCGGAAATGCTTCCTGAAATGATGATGGCGATCGGCATCTTGGCGCCGGGTGGCCCGGAGGTACTTCGTCCCGAGACGCTGCCGATGCCAGTCCCGGCTCCCGGCGAAGTTCTGGTGAAAGTCGCTTTCGCCGGCGTCAACCGGCCTGACGTGGCCCAACGACAGGGGTTATACCCGCCGCCACCGGGTGCTTCGCCGGTCCCCGGGCTGGAGATTGCCGGCACGGTCGTGGTGCTGGGCGCTGGTGCTCCGCCTGAATTGCTGGGGGCGCGGGTCTGCGCGCTGGTCGCAGGCGGCGGTTATGCCGAATATTGCACTGCAAATGCCGGGCATTGCCTGCCGGTGCCCGAAGGTTTGCCGCTGGCAGAAGCTGCAGCCCTGCCCGAAACGCTGTTCACCGTCTGGCACAATGTTTTCGAGCGCGGCTGGGCCAGAGTGGGCGAAACCATCCTGGTCCACGGCGGCACCAGCGGCATCGGCACAATGGCGATTGCGCTGGGCAGGTTGTTTGACCTGACGGTTATCGTTACTTGCGGCGGCGATGAAAAATGCGCCCGCGCGCTCGAACTGGGCGCGGCCCATGCGATTGACTACAAGGCGCAGGATTACGTTGCGGAAGTGGCGCGGATCACCGGTGGCAAGGGAGTGGATCTGGTGCTTGATATGGTGGCGGGCGATTATGTCCCCCGCAATCTCAAATGCCTCGCCGAGGACGGCCGCCATGTCACCATCGCGGTGCAGGGCGGGGCAAAGGCTGAACTCAACATGGCCGTGGTGATGAGCCGCCGTTATACGCTCACCGGCTCGACCCTGCGACCGCGTTCGGCGGAATTCAAGGCGCTGCTGGCGCAGGAGATCGCGCAGAACGCATGGCCATTTATCGAAAGTGGCAAGCTGCGCCCGGTGATGGACCGGACCTTTCCGCTCGCCGAAGCCGCCGCGGCCCATGCGCGGATGGAAGCAGGCGCGCACATTGGCAAGATTGTATTGCAGGTCATACCATGAGCGAGACCTACATTCTCCACGAAGACCCGCGCAGCGGCAATTGCTACAAGATCGGGTTAACCGCCGCGCTGCTGGGCCTGCCCCTTCAGCGGCACTCTTACGATATCATCAAGGGCGAAACGCGCACGGCGGAGTTTCTCGAAACAGTCAATGCCAACGGCCGCATACCCGTGCTGCAGATCGGCGCGAAATTCCTGCCTGAAAGCAATGCCGCCTGCTGGTATCTCGCCGAGGGTTCCGCGCTGATCCCGGCAGACCGCTTCGCGCGGGCCGACATGCTGCGCTGGATGTTTTTCGAACAATACAGCCACGAACCCAATGTCGCGACCCTGCGGTTCTGGCTGCAGTTCGTCGGCGAAACCAATCTCAGCGATTACCAGCGCGGCCAGATCATGGCCAAACGCGCGGGCGGCGAGGCTGCCCTGGCGTTGATGGAAGAACATCTAGCGAGGCAAGACTGGTTCGTCGGGCAATCCGTCAGCCTCGCCGATATTGCGCTCTATGCCTATACCCATGTCTGCGAGGGCGGCGGTTTCCGTTTGCGCGACTATCCGGCGGTATGTGCCTGGCTTGACCGGGTGGCGGCACTGCCGGGCTATGTGGCGATGGCGTGACTCCAGCCTTGCCGAATTGAGTGAGTTACCCTACATCGCCCGCAACAAGGCCGCTCCGCAAGGGGCGGCCCCTTTTATTTCTGCCGGAGAAAACCCGTGACCCAGACCGCCCCTCTGATGCCGCATGCGACGGCTTCGTGGCTCGTTGACAACACTGCGCTGTCGTTCGAACAGATTGCCGGGTTCTGCGGGCTGCACATCCTCGAGGTACAGGCCATGGCCGACGATCTTGCAGCCAGCAAATACACCGGCCGCGATCCGGTGCGCTCGGGCGAGCTGACCATGGCCGAAATCGAGAAGGGCCAGGCCGATCCTAATTATTCGCTGCAGATGCAAAAGGCGCCGGTAAACGTCAATCGCACCAAGGGTCCGCGCTATACGCCGGTGTCCAAGCGGCAGGACAAGCCGGATGGCATTGCCTGGATCATCCGCAACCACCCCGAAATTTCCGACGCGCAGATTGGCAAACTGATCGGCACGACCCGCAATACGATCACGGCCATTCGCGATCGCAGCCACTGGAATATTACTAACATCCTCGCAAAGGATCCTGTGACGCTGGGCCTTTGCTCGCAGCGAGAACTCGATGCCATTGTCGCCAAGGCGGCCAAGAAGGCAGGTCTTGACGATCAGGCAGGCGACGATGCGCGACTGGGTGATGACCGCGTCGCACTGATCGAGGAACTGCGTGCCGAACGCGAAGCAGCAAACAAGGTCGCTGGCGAAGCCGCTCAGGAAGCCGAGGCGGCGGCCTGGCTCGAAGCCAAGCGTGCGGCAGAGGCTACCGGCGAAAGCTGACACACGATGTTTGCTGCTTGCCCTGACCGCAAGGAACGGGCAGACTAACTTACATGAATGTAGGTAACGTCACCGAACCCTGGCGGACGCATTACGCGCACCCTTGCGTATGGGATCAGCAATTCCCGCCCATGGCGATGACAGAGCTATTCGCTGCGAGCGTCGCGGCGCACCCGGAAAGGCCACTGAGCGACTTCTACGGGCGCACCACCAGCTACGGCGAGGTGATGGACGAGGCGCGCGCCTTTGCTGCGGGACTTCAGGCAAGGGGCGTCGCCAAAGGTGATCGGGTGGGGCTGTTCCTGCCCAATGTGCCGGTCTATCTGTCGGCCTATTTCGGGGCCTTGCTCGCCGGTGCGACAGTGGTCAACTTCTCGCCGCTTTACACTGCGGCGGAACTCAAGGCGCAGGTCGCCGATTCAGGCATACACTTGCTGGTCACCATCGATTCTGCCGCGCTGTTGCCAACCGCGCTGGCGGTGCTACAGGATTCCTCGCTTGATCAACTGATTGTCGCCAGCCTGGCTGATATGTTGCCTTTGCTGCAGGGCATTGGCCTGCGCCTGTTCCGCCGCAGCGAGCTCACCCCAGTGCCCCCGGGCCCCGATGTGCTGCGCTGGCGAGCGGTGTTGTCACGCGAAGCGCCGCGCCCGGTGGCCATCCATCCGATGCTCGATCTGGCGTTGATCCAGTACACCGGCGGCACAACCGGACCGCCCAAGGGCGCGATGCTGACCCACCAGAACCTCACTGCCAATGCCCGCCAGATCGAGGCAGTCGACCCGCACAAGAACGAGCGCGACGTCATTGTGGGGGTTTTGCCCTTCTTCCATGTTTTCGCAAACGCCTGCGTGCTCAACCGGACCGTTCTCAACGGCGGGATGATCGCGATGCTGCCGCGCTTCAATGCCGGGCAATGCCTCAAGACAGTCAGCCGCACCCGCGCCACATCAATGCCCGGCGTGCCGACGATGTATCAGGCGCTGCTCGATCACCCTGACATAGCCAAGACCGACTTCTCGTCCTTGCTGGTCTGCATTTCAGGCGGCGCGCCCTTGCCGCCGCCGGTCAAGCAACAGTTCAAATCAGTTACTGGCGCCAACTTGGTCGAAGGCTATGGGTTAACTGAAACCGCAGGCGTGGTCTGCTCAAACCCGTTCGCAGGCGACGAACGCTCGGGCAGTATCGGGCATCCGTTTCCAGGCACGCACTTGCGTCTGCTCGACAAGGAGGACCCGGCCAGGGACGCGCCCGCCGGGCAACCGGGCGAACTGGCGATCATGGGCCCGCAAGTCATGCAGGGCTATTGGAACTTGCCGGATGCCGATGCGGAGGTCTTTGTCATGCGCGGCGATCAACGCTGGCTGCGCACTGGTGATGTCGCGACAATTGATGCCGAAGGCTACGTCCGCATCGTCGACCGCATCAAGGATATGATCGCGGTCGGCGGCTTCAAGGTGTTCCCCAGCCAGATCGAGGGAGTCCTGTTGACCAATGCCGCAGTCAAGGAGGCGCTGGTGATCGGAGTCCCGGATACCTATCGCGGCGAAAGCCCGCGCGCCTTTGTGACCCTGCAACCCGGCGCGAGTGAAGACGGTGCAGCCCTGGCGCAATGGCTCAACGGCCGCATCGGCAAGCATGAAAAGGTCGATGCGGTAGTCATCCGCGACAGCTTGCCCAAGACTATGGTTGGCAAGCTCGATCGCAAGGCACTGCGCGCAGAAGTGGCCGCGCTTTGAACGCCACTTAGGCGGCTCCGGTGGCAAGGATTAGCAGCGGTTCGCTTGGCCTCACCATATCGAGCGATGGTTCCAGCCCGTCGACGCCGCGCACCGAGAAGCGACCATCAACCTGCGCGCCGGGTTCAATTGTCAGTGCTTCGTAACGAACATCGCCGTGAATCTGGGCGGTACGCAGAATGACCAGTTCGCCCGCATCGATAGTTCCCCGGACGATGCCGGCCAGCTTGGCATTCTGAACTTTCACAGCGCCGATGATCTCACTGCTTTCGCCCTGAACCAGCGCGGCGCAACTGATATCGCCTTCAATTTTTCCGTCGATATGCAGGTCCGATGCAGCGGAAATATCGCCCTTGATTGCTGTATCGGCGCCAAGGATCGAAAAGCCCGGGGACGAGGCCATGCTGTTTCTAGCGGGACTGCGTTGAGTCTGCGGGACTGCCGCCTGCTTCTTCGAGAACATGAGGAATTGCCTCCAAAAAAGGCCGTGGGTTGACCGGGTTGCCATTGATCCGGACCTCGAAATGCAAATGCGGACCGGTAGACCGGCCGGTACTGCCAATAGCCCCGATCGCATCACCCGCCGAGACGAGCTGGCCGACCGCTGCGCGGAAGGCCGACATGTGGGCATAGCGGGTTAACAGACCATTGCCGTGGTCGATTTCGATGCAATTGCCATAGCCACTCTTCTGGCCCGCAAAGCTGACCACACCCTTGGCCGCCGCATAGATCGGCGCGCCGATCGGACCTCTGAAGTCGAGCCCGGCGTGAAACGCGCCGGCGCCGGTGAAGGGATCGGAACGGTATCCGAAGCCCGAAGAAATATATTGCAGACTGGCCGGCAGATGGCTTGGAACGCCAGCCAGGCCGCGCTCAAGCACTGACATCCGCTCAAGGCTGAGGCCGAGGCGCTGGAAGCGCGGGTCGAAGCTGCCATTCGCAGATGTCGTCAACGCGATCAGCGGGCCACCCAGCGCAGAGCGATCATCAAGCGATTGCAGCATGGCATCGGGATTCAGACCCAATTGGCGCAATGATACACCTGCCTCCGCAGCGCGGCGATCGGCCAGGCGGGTCATTCGCTCCACAAAGGCGAGTTGGCGTGCTTCAAGACGGGCCAGCCCCGCGGCCTCGGGCACAGCCAGGCTGACCTTGTTGACTGTCTGCGCGGCTTCGCTGCTACTGTCGGAAACCGTTTCGCCTGCGCGCGTATCGGACGGCAGGTCGCCAACGTGGGCCTGAACCAGCTTTTCTATCACATCCTGCCGTTTGGCGAGATCGCTGGCAACCGAATCGAGTCCTTTGCGATAGGCTCCAACCCGGCTCTCGGCATCGGCCACCTGGGCTTCGCGGCTGAGCAGCGTCAGCCGCTCGCGGGTAGAAAGATAATGCGATATTGCAACTGACGCCATGGTGCCAAGCCAGGCGAGAAGCATGAGCCCTGCGATCGCGGCTGCGACGCCCTGGACGCGGGAAGATATCTTGATGAAGCGGACCTGGCCCTGCGATCGCATGAAAAACTCGCGATCAGGGAACCACATCCGCAGGCGTTGTTGCCAACTGCCGACGGCATTGCCTTCCAAAACGACCCCACCTCGATTGCTCTTGAGCCGCGCCGTTAGCAGTCCGACCCGGCTCTGGCGAATCAGGTCGCCCCTAGCAGACAGGATTCGCGATGAACCGCGTGAGTCGTGCGATGAAGCGACGGATCGGAGCGGAACAAGGTTAGGTTAGCTGGCAGGCAAATAAATCTCGCCGCCCTTCTCCTTGAACACCTCCGACATCGCCTCCATCCCTGCTTCGGCTTCTTCGGCGGCGACAAAGGTCTCCACCCCGGAATTCTGCTTGGCCGCGAAATCGCGCACCTCTTGGGTGATCTTCATCGAGCAGAACTTGGGTCCGCACATGCTGCAGAAGTGCGCGGTCTTGGCACCTTCCGCCGGGAGCGTCTGGTCGTGGTATTGCTCGGCGGTATCGGGATCGAGCGACAGGTTGAACTGGTCGCGCCAGCGAAATTCGAAGCGGGCGCGGCTGAGCGCGTCGTCGCGTACCTTGGCGGCGGGGTGCCCCTTCGCCAGATCGGCGGCATGTGCGGCGAGCTTGTAGGTCACTACGCCGACCTTGACGTCGTCGCGGTCCGGCAGACCGAGATGCTCCTTCGGTGTCACATAGCAAAGCATCGCCGTGCCGAACCAACCGATCATTGCTGCGCCGATGCCGCTGGTGATGTGGTCATAACCGGGCGCAATGTCGGTGACGAGCGGCCCGAGCGTGTAGAACGGCGCTTCGCCACAGGCCTCCAATTGCTTGTCCATGTTGGCCTTGATCTTGTGCATTGGCACATGGCCGGGCCCTTCGATCATCACCTGAACGTCCTGCGCCCAGGCGCGCTTGGTCAACTCGCCCAGCGTATAGAGCTCGGCGAACTGGGCTTCGTCGTTGGCGTCGGCGATCGAGCCGGGGCGCAGGCCGTCGCCGAGCGAATAGGCAATGTCATAGGCTTTGCAGATCTCGGTGATCTCGTCGAAGCGTTCGTAGAGGAAGCTCTCCTTGTGATGGCTGAGGCACCACTTGGCCATGATGCTGCCGCCGCGCGACACAATGCCGGTGACGCGCTTGGCGGTCATCGGGATATAGGGCAGGCGCACGCCGGCGTGGATGGTGAAATAGTCGACGCCCTGTTCGGCCTGTTCGATCAGGGTGTCGCGAAAGATCTCCCAGGTCAGGTCTTCGGCGACGCCGCCGACTTTCTCCAGTGCCTGGTAGATTGGCACAGCGCCGATGGGGACGGGTGAATTGCGCACGATCCATTCGCGGGTGTCGTGGATGTTGCGGCCAGTGCTGAGGTCCATGACGGTGTCCGCGCCCCAGCGGATCGACCAGACCAACTTGTCGACTTCCGAGGCGACATCGCTTGCGACCGCGGAGTTTCCGATGTTGGCGTTGATCTTGACGAGGAAATTGCGCCCGATTGCCATTGGCTCGCACTCGGGGTGGTTGACGTTTGAAGGGATGATGGCGCGACCGCGGGCGACTTCGCTGCGGACGAATTCCGGGGTGACATAGTCAGGGATTTCCGCGCCGAAATCCTCGCCGTCGCGGATATATTCGGCCAGCATCTCGCGGCCCAGGTTTTCGCGGGTGGCGACATATTCCATTTCGGGAGTAATGATGCCGCGCCGGGCATAATGCATCTGGCTGAGGTTCAAGCCCGGCTTGGCGCGGAAGACCTTTTTGCGCACGTTCGGAAATGCGGGGACACCGCCAGAGCGATCCGGGCCGAGCTGGCCGTTATCCTCGGGGCGCACCTCGCGCTGGGTGACTTCCTCGATATCGCCGCGCGCCAACTGCCAGGGGCGGCGTATTTCAGCGAGTCCCTGTGCGATGTCGATCAAAACGTCGGGGTCGGTATAGGGGCCGGAGGCGTCATAGACATTGACCGGCGCTTCACCGCAGCTGGGCTCCAGCGATATCTGGCGCATGGCGACCTTGAACGGCCCGATATGGACCTTTTTGCTGCCACGAATCGGCCCGGTGGTTACACCGATCTCGAACTTGGAATTGATATCGGCCAT
>JBDSSP010000122.1:0-12282 GCA_039928735.1 Novosphingobium sp.
GCGGCGTTCACTTTATGCCTGCCTGCTCGCAGCCCTCGCCGTCGCCACCTATTACTTGAGCCGCAGCCACGACAACAATGTGCTCAACCTGCTGCCGTTCCTGATCCTGTTGATGCTGGCCAGCCACTCCGCGCAGCCAGGCAGGTTCAGCGCCGGTTATGTGCGCGCGGGCCTGGTCGGCATCGTTGCGCTGACCTCAGCCATCGCTTTCCATCCGTGGGGCGTGCTGCCCGGCTCGCCCAGCCTGTTTGGCCTGCAACTGGGGCCAGGTGCGCTGACAACGCGCTTTGCCCCCTTTCCCGGCCAGAAGGTGCAACTGGTGACAGACGATACGGCCACAGCGCTTGCCGACCTGCGCCAGCATACCAGCGAAGCGGCTGTGCTGTTCGACGAACAGATGGTGATGGCCACTACCGACCCGGCGCATACCTGGACCGTAGTCAATAATGCGCCAAATTTCGTGCTGCTCCCCGACGAAGTTGTCCGCCGCTACATCCGGCGCGGGGCAATGATCTACAATCGCCCGGGCTGGATTGTTGCGACGGACAGCGTAGCGGCGCACTGGCTAGGCCTGTTCGGGGCGGCCTATGACGTTACGGAGCAGAAGCGCTATGGCACCACCATTGCGTATCACCTTGTTCCGCGCAGCACGAAGCATGAGTGAACTCCGCTGGCCAGGACTGCTAGAGCGTGTGGTCTTTGCCAGTTTCCTGCTTTCCCTGCTGTTTGGCGTGCTGTTGCCGATCTACACCGACGAAGTCGCCTGGCGCATGCAACTGCGCGCCGGACTGGACGGCGGCATCGACCGCATGATCAGCGACATTTGCGGCCCGAACACCAATGCCGCTCCGCCGCTGTTCATGATGCCGTTCCGCTTTGTCTCGGCCTGGCTCAATCTGAACTTTCCCAATCCGCTCTATGTCCGCACAGTCGGTGTCGGCTGTGCGATCGTCTGGGCATTCCTGATGCGTGCGCTGATCGGCCGGATCGCGGCAGACAATCGCCAGCGCAACTTGCTCCGCGCGCTCGCCTTCGGCTTGCTGGGCATGGGCGTGCTGCCGCTGATGCTCGTCATGAGCCGGCCGGACCAGATTGTCCTGCTGGCGATGACTGGTGCCGTGTTCGCCGCAGTGATTGCGGCGCAAAGGGGAGTGACTGGCGCTCTGGCCAACTGGACATGGCCGCTTGCCATTGCGGCGCTCGGCGTCGCGGCCATCTCCTATCACCTCAAGGGCGTCCTGATCGCGCCGCTGATTCTGGTGTGCATCTTCTTGTGCGGCTCGGGCCGGCGCAGCCTGGCCCCGCGCATTCTCGCCATGCTGCTGTTTGCCGGTCTCGCAGCGCAGGGCGCGCATTACTGGGTCGAGCGCTTCCGCTGTCCCGATGATCCGGTTCTGGCAGAACGGCTGGCCAAGCAGAACATCGCCTCCGCACTGGTTACCGAGGGTGACTGGCGTCACGTCGGGATGACGGCGCTGATCGGAGCCAATCCCAACAATTACATCATGCTCGCCGAGGCCCGCAAATTCCCGATGTCGGACTGGCTGCCGCGCGGCCAGATCGACAACAGGACTTCCATCGTGCGCTTTATCGCGATGGGCCTGGCCTGGAACTTGACGACGGTACTCGCCATGATCTGCCTGGTCCTGGCGCTGCGACAGCGCTGGCGCGAGCGGCGCATCGATCTGGCGACGGCAGTGCCAGTGGCGCTCGCAGGCCTCGCCGTGGTTTGGGGCATCAGTCAGCGTGCCCGGAACGACTATGAAATCATGATCGCGCTGCCGATGCTCGCGCTGTTTTGCGTGTTTTCCCTGAGCGCTGTCCCGTGGAGGCCGTTGCGAACCCGGCAACTTGGTGTGGGCGTCGCAATCATCGCACTGTGCTCTCTGGTCGGCCAGGTCGACATCGCAAGGCGATATTATCCTTTGTTGCGAGCGGCAGCCGATCAGACCGGCTATGTCTTCAGGCAACCCTTCTCGGTCTCTGCCTACGGCTTTGGTACCGTCCGCCAGACCATCCTCGATACTGCGAAGCTGTGTGGAATCGGCGCGCGCGGCCGTGCGCAGCGTCCGATGGTCGATGATATCACCTACTTCGCCATGATCGACAGCTGGCGGCCGTTCCATCGCTTCGGAGTACTTGAGACCTGGAATGGATCGATCAAGGATCCGGTCGCATATCTGCACTCAAGGGGCTCGGAAGGCATGATCGTCGATTGCCGCGCACTCAGTCCCGCTCTGCAGACGAAGGCGATCCGCAACGGCGACTATTGCTGCGTCTCGACGCGTTGACCCCCCGGGGCTAAAGCCCCAGATCCGCCAGCACCGCATCGGTATCATCGCCCAAGCTGGGGCAAGGCCCAGCGACTTTGCCGGGCGTCTTCGAAAACCACGTCGGCACGCCGGGAAAGCGCACCTTGCCGTGCGGGCCATCGACCTCTTCGAAGAAACCCACGGCATTCAGGTGATCGTTGGTGAACAGCTCGTCGGTTGTCCGCAGCGGCGAGGCCGGGATGTGAAGCTCGCCCAGCAGGTCAAGCCATTCCCGGGTTGTGCGCGTGATGAACGTTTCGCCGAGCAACCCGTAAACCCGGTCGATCTGCTTTGCGCGGTCTTCCAGCCGGTCGAATTCGGGGCTGTTCCAGGCCGGCTTCACTTCATCGACAAAGGCCTTCCAGTGCTTGTCGTTATAGACCAGCGCCGCGATGTAACCGTCCTTGGTCTGATAGGGCTTGCGGTTGCGCGCCACGACGCGGTGGTAATTCGCCGGTCCCAATGGCGGCTCGAAGATCGCACCTGAGGCATGTTCGACCAGCATGAAGCTCGCCATGGTTTCGAACATGCCAACTTCGACTTCCTGCCCCTCGCCGGTCCGCGCCTTGTGGAACAGCGCCATCATCGTCGCATAGAGCGCAGTCAACCCGGCAACCTTGTCGGCAACAATCGTCGCGAAGAAACCGGGAGTGCCGGTCATCAGTCCCTGCACATGCGGAATGCCGCATTCGGCCTGGATGGTATCGTCATAGGCCGGCTTGTCGGCATCGGGCCCGCGCCGCGAATAGCCATAGCAATTGGTATAGACGATGTCCGGCTTGAGCGCCTTGACCGCGGCATAGTCAAAGCCCAGCTTGGCGACCGCCTTGCCGCGCATGGAATGAATGAACACGTCGGCAGTTTTGATCAGCGCTTCCAGCGCCGCCTTGCTTTCCGGCTTCCGCAGATCAAGCACAACGCTGCGCTTGCCGCGGTTGATGTTGACAAACACCCCGCCCAGCCCAGGCCCATGCCCTGCCGAAATGAACCGGGTGTTGTCGCCCGCCGGGGTTTCGATCTTGATCACGTCCGCGCCCATGTCGGCCATGATCTGCGTGGCATAAGGACCGAACACCATCGCGGTCAGATCGACCACGCGAACGCCCGCAAGGGGGCCGCTGTGGCTGGCGGGCTGGGTCATGCAAATCTCCAATTGGTTATCAGAGGCGCTAACCTGCGTTGTCAGCCAAAGCAACCGCTGCTAGGCGCGGGGCCATAACCCAGACAGGAAGCAGGCCCAGTGGATTTCGCTTTCACCGAAGACCAGAGCAACATTCGCGAGGCGGTGCTCAAGCACTGCGCCCAGTTCGGCGACGACTACTGGCTGGAGCACGACCGCAGCGGCGAGTATCCGACCGATTTCCACAAATCGATGGCCGACGCCGGCTGGCTGGGCATTGCCATGCCCGAGGCGGTCGGCGGCTCTGGCCTCGGGATCACCGAGGCGGCAGTGATGATGCAGGCGGTGGCGGAAAGCGGCGGCGGCATGACCGCGGCCTCCAGCGTCCACGGGCCCGTGTTCGGCCTCGAACCAGTGATCCTGTTCGGTACCGAGGAACAGCAAAAACGCATGATCCCGCCGATCATTTCGGGCGAGGAGAAGATGTGCTTTGCGGTCACCGAGCCCAACACCGGGCTCGACACCACCAGCCTCAAGACCCGTGCCGAAAAAGTGCCCGGCGGCTACAAGGTCAATGGCGAGAAGATCTGGATCACCAACGCCCACGTCGCCGACCGGATGCTGCTGATCGCGCGGACTACGCCGTTTGAAGAGGTCAAAAAGAAGACCGAAGGCCTGACCCTGTTCTATTGCAAACTCGATCGCAGCGCCATCGAACACCAGCTGATCCCCAAGATGGGCCGCCATGCGGTGGGTTCCAACATGCTGTTCATCACCGACCTGTTCATCCCCGTGGAAGACCGCATCGGCGCGGAAGGCCAGGGCTTCAAGATCCTGCTACAAGGCCTCAACCCCGAGCGCGTGCTGCTCGGCGCGGAAGCCACCGGGCTTGGTCGCATTGCCATCAAGAAGGCGTCGAAATATGCGCAGGAGCGCATCGTGTTCGGTCGCCCGATCGGCCAGAACCAGGGCATCCAGCATCCGCTTGCCAAGGCCTGGATGCAGGTCGAAGCCGCCAGCCTGATGGTGTTCAAGGCGGCGACCCTGTTTGATCAGGGTGTCGATTGCGGCGTCGAGGCCAACAGCGCCAAGTATCTCGCCGCCGAGGCTGGCTATGAGGCCTGCCAGACCGCCGTCATGTCGATGGGCGGCATGGGCTATGCGCAGGAATACCACGTCGAGCGCTACCTGCGTGAAGTGCTGATCCCCCGCATCGCCCCGGTCAGCCCGCACCAGATCATGAACTTCATCGCCGAACGGGTGCTGGAGTTGCCAAAGTCATATTGAGGAATACCATGCACCAACCCAGCACCGCCCGCTCCTGGCTGTTCGCTCCCGGCGACAGCGAGAAGAAGATGACCAAGGCGATGGAAGGCACTGCCGACATCGTGCTGATCGACCTTGAGGATGCGGTCACCGCGGAAAACAAGCCGCTCGCCCGCCAGATGGTCCACGATTTCATCGCGGCCAATCAGGCGCAGCAGGCGCGGCTATGGGTGCGGATCAATCCCTTCGACGGGCCTTATACGCTCGGTGATCTTGCCGCGATCATGCCGGCAAAACCCGGCGGCATCATGCTGCCCAAGGTCTATGGCCGCGCCGATGTCGAGAAACTCGATCATTGCCTCTCCGCGCTCGAAGTCGCTAACGGAATCGAGCAAGGCTCGACTCCGGTCATAGTCCTGATAACCGAAACCGCCGAGGCCATGTTCCACACCGGCGACTACAAGGGCGCACCCCGCGTCGTCGCGCTGACCTGGGGCGCAGAGGATCTGGCGGATTCAATTGGCGCCAGTTCCAACCGCACTGCCGATGGCTCCTACAGCTTCACCTACGAGCTCGCCCGCAGCCTGACCGTGCTCGGCGCGGCGACTGCCGGCGTGACTGCAGTCGAAACCATCTCCGCCGATTTCAAGGACCTTGAAGCGCTGCGCATCCGCGCGGAAGGCGTCCGCCGCGACGGCTATCGCGGCATGCTGGCGATCCATCCGGCGCAGGTCGATGTGATCAACGCCGCCTTCACTCCGACCGAAACGGAGATTGCCGAGGCTGAGGAGGTCGTCGCCATCTTCGCCGCCAACCCTGGCGTCGGCGCGATTGGCTGGAAGGGCGGGATGCTGGATCGCCCCTATCTGGCACGCGCCGAACGGCTGCTGCGGCAGGCCGGCAAGCTCTAAACGGCGACTGTCCGTTGGTGCGTCCAGGAGGAAAATAGATCATGGCAAGTGATGTGGTTTATCTGAATGCCAGCATGACCGAGACCGAACGAGCCAATGCTGAATTTGTGCTGGACTACTTTCGGCAATGGGAAGGCGAGTTCGATCCCGAGGCGGCCTTCGCAAAGTATTTCTCGCCAAATGCGCGGCTGCGATATGAGGCCGGTGTCCAGTCGCCGGTTCAGACTGACATGAACAGTTGGCAGATTGGCCCCGGGGAAATCATTGCAAGCAACAAGCTTTACGTCGACATGGGCTATACAGCCAAAGCCGTGATACAAAGTGTGCTTGCGCGCGGACCACTTGTCGTCGTGGAACGAATTGACATGTGCAAGATCCCCGGCGCACCAGATCGGGCTGTCTGGATGATCGGCGTGTTCATGCTCGTCAACGGCAAGATTGTCGAATGGACCGACTATTATGGCAAACGAACTGCCACCGGTCAGGGCACGGATTGATCTTATGTCGTACAAAGCGATCACTAGGACATGACAAAGTCTTACAATACAGCTGAGTCGTTGAATCTGCGCGAATTCGTCAAGCCCGGCGACCACATCGTCCTGGGCCAGGCCTGCGGCGAACCTTCGACATTGGTCGAGGCCCTTATCGCGCAAGGCCGAGACATCGGCGAATTCAGCGCCTTCATCGCCACCAGCTTTTCCGGCGTTTTCACCCCTGAGACTGCTCACAGCTTCGCGCTCTCCAGCATGGGTGCCATCGGCGCGCTGCGATCGATGACGAAACTTGATTCCAATGGGGCCGGCAAACTCAGCGTAATACCCTGCCATGTCGGCCAGGTCGGCTCGCTGATCGAACAAGGCCTGATCCCCTGTGACGTCGCCATGGTGCAGGTCAGCCCCGCCGACCCTGACGGCAATCACTCTTTCGGCCTGATCAGCGACCACACCCGGGCGATGGTCAGGAAGGCAAGGCTGGTGATTGCCGAAGTCAATGATCAGGTGCCCTACACCTACGGCGAAGTGCTTGCCGCCGCGAAAATCGATGTCGCGGTCCACACATCACGGCCGCCGGTCGAAGTCGCGCCCGCCAAAATCAGCGACACCGACGAAGGCATCGCCCGCCATTGCGCCCGGTTCATCGGGGACGGCTCTGTCATCCAGACCGGGGTCGGCGCGGTGCCCGATGCGATTTTGCGGCTGCTCGGTGATCGCAAGGATCTGGGCGCGCATTCAGGCATGTTCGGGGATGGACTGGTCGATCTGGTCGAGGCCGGGGTGCTGACCAATGCCCGCAAGGAAATCGACCGCGGCGTCTCGATAAACGGCGCGCTGATCGGTACGCGGCGGCTTTATGACTGGGCCAATCGCAATGTCGCGATCCGCATGTGCGACACTTCGTACACCCATGACGCAGGCGTAATGGCCCGCCTTTCGCGCCTCGTCACGATCAACTCCGCGCTCGAAGTCGATCTCACCGGCCAGGTCAACGCCGAGCAATCGGGCGCGGCCTATATGGGCGGCACCGGCGGCCAGGTCGATTTCGTGCGCGCCGGGATGCGCTCGCCGGACGGCCATTCGTTGATTGCGCTGGCCTCGACGGCCAAGGGCGGAACGCTGAGCAAGATCGTCGCCACATTGGCGGGCCCAGTCACCACCGCGCGCACCGAAGTCGATGTCATCGTCACCGAATTCGGCGCAGCGGAATTGCGCGGGCAAAGCCTCGCCGAACGCACCCGACGTCTGATTGCCATCGCTCACCCAGACTTCCGCGAGGAACTCGACCGGGCGGCACATACCATTCGCACACGAGGCTTCTGACCATGACCGACCCCATCCTGATGCACGCCCGCGAAGACGGCATCGCCATCATCACCCTCAACCGCCCCGAACAGCGCAATTGCCTGAGCAAGGAAGTGCGCGAGGCCCTGTTCGCCGCGTGGGACTGGTTCGAACATGACCCCGCGCTCCGCATCGCCATTCTCACCGGCGCTGGCGACAAGAGCTTCTGCGCGGGCGGCGATCTCAAGGAGATGGTCGAAACTGGCATGTCGGTGCCCGCGCGCGATTTCATTCCGTTGCCCTATGACAACCTCGAACTGACCAAGCCCACGATAGCGGCGGTCAACGGTTTTGCTTTTGCGGGCGGCTGGGCCTTGGCGCAGAACTGCGACCTCTGCGTCGCCAGCACCAATGCGAAGTTCGCCATTACCGAAGTCAAGGTCGGGCGCGGCTCGCCCTGGGCGGCACCGTTAATTAATATGATCCCGCAGCGGATCATGATGGAGATCATCCTCACCGGCAAACCGATCACCGCCACTCGCGCCTACGAGATCGGGCTGGTCAACCGTCTGGCGGAACCCGCAGAACTGATGGATGCAGCCATAGCGCTGGCGCTCGAAGTGCTCGAAGGCGCGCCGCTGTCAGTCAAGGCCGGGCGCGAGACTGTCATGCTGGCAACCGAAATGGGGCGCGCGGCGGCGTTGATGGCTGGCCGCGCCGCACATGAACATACCTACAAGAGCGAAGACGCGCAGGAAGGCCCGCGCGCCTTCGCCGAGAAGCGCAAGCCGGTATGGCAAGGCAAGTAATACCGGGACTGTGCCAAAGCGCAGTCTCATTTGGAGCTACCCCGCAACACTCCGGAAAATTCCCCGCCTCGTTCGCTGATATCGCCGAGGTCTCGGCGCAATTGATCCAACGCGAATTCCAGGCCGAATATGCGCGCCAACTCGTCATCCGGCAGCGTTCGCGACAGTCCCTGCCCACGCATCGTCGTAACAGCCTGCGATTGGACGCCGAACGCTGCATCGACGTGGCTCAGCGAGAGCACCCGCTGGCCTCTGCTGAATGTCTCGGCGCTGCCCACCAGAAATTCCGAGATCGCGGCCGAAAGGTCAATGATCGGCTCAAGCAGTATGCCATCGACCGGGCCTGGCAGGGGTGCAGCCATGGTGCGTCCCAGAATCGCAAGATCATGGCGCAGCCGGCGCAAGGTGCGGCAGACCGGCAGTGGATCGACGTTATCGGTCAGAAACGATGCCCGTTCGCGCAGCGCTTCTTCTGCTGCAGTCTCCGCCCGCGCTGACGCGCCGCGAATCCGGGCATGCGCCGCCTCAATGGCGGGCATATCAAGCTCGCCGATCAGCCCTCGCGGCAGGATCGTCATCAGATCGGCCATGGCTGTCAGTGCCTGCGCGACAGCCTGCGCCAGCGCTTCATGCGCCCGGGCAGGCAGGATCACCAGCGAGACCAACAGAGCAATGGCGCTTCCCACCGCAATTTCGAACATGCGTTCATAGGCGGACTCGAGCGGGCCCAGGACCTGCAGGTTTGGCGTCAGGATCAGGATGATGAATGTGATCGGAGTGACCCGGTAGGCTGGCTTCAGTGCCGCAAGCAACGCCAATGGCGGCAGGCCGATCGCGAGCGCCACGCCGGGCGACACAATTCCCATGCGGTGCAATCCAACCGAAATTATCACCCCGGCAATCGCACCGCCCAGCGAGCCGACAAACCGGTCCAGCATCGCCTTGAGCGACCCGCCGACGCTGGCCTGCATGACAATTATCGCTGTCAGCACGGCCCATTGATTTTGTTGCAGTCCCAACAACAGGCCGAGGGCGTATGCGAGAAAACAGGCGGCAGTCATGCGCACCGCCAGGCGAGTATGGGTGCGATTGCGCTTCAGCCACGCCACAATTGCCAAATCAACTCTTCCCGTGCCAGAACCGATAGCGCCTACTTCCTGGAAAACGCCGCCACCCGGTCCTCAAAGTCCGGCGCGAAGCCCGGGTAGTGATATTGCTCATAGGCAAGGGCGCCAGCCAGCGCCATGCCCTCGGTCGCCAGCATCAGCTTTTTGGTTTCGACATTGGTGTGCCACGAATTGGCCAGTATCTCGCCGGTCAAGCTCGCCACAAGGGAACCAAGGCCGCCCGCCTCGGCGAGCAGATCGATCAGCCCCAGTTCCAGCGCTTCTTCCGCGCCGACCATCCGCGCGGTGAACATCATGCGCTTTGCCTTGCCGGTGCCGATCCGCCGGGGCAGGCGCTGCGACATGCCCCAGGAGCCGACCAGGCCCCATTTGCCGTGAGTATCCGCAAACCGCGCCCCAGCCTCGGCAACAATGAAATCGCAGGCCAGCGCCAGTTCGAGCGCACCGGTCATGCAGACGCCGTGGACCGCCGCGACAGTCGGCTGCGGCAGGGCCTGCAGGCGCTGGATAACCTTGGGTTTGAACAGGCCGAGCGTAGTGGTCACTGCGCCGAGATCGGCCCCTGCACAAAACCCCCGCCCCGCCCCGCGCAGCACGACGCAGCCGATCGTGCTGGTCTGCTGCTCCAGCGCGGCCAGATGCGCGTCGAGCTGTTCAAACAGTTCGGTGTCGAGCGCATTGAGCTTGTCGGGGCGATTGAGGGTCAGCGTAGCCAGACCCCCTTCATCGTGGCGCAGGACTTTCTCGCTCATACTTTTTCTCTCAATCCCGCCGCCAATGCCATTTGGGCAGCTCCAGCCATGTCCGGAACAGCGCAAGCCGCGATATATTCCTTCTGCAACCGCCCGACCAGTTCCGCAACCGACGGTATATCCTCGATCAACCCAATTCCCTGTCCGCCGCTCCAGATATCGCGCCACGGGGTCTTGCCCGGCGGCAGATGTTCGGTGCCGCGCTTGTCAGGAATGAACAGGTTCTCCGGATCGAGGCCGATCGAGCACAGGCTGGCCTTGAGCCATGACGCCGGCATGCCGTTTACCCCTCTGGTATAGATCACCTCGGTGACCCCGCCATCGACCAGCATCGCCTTGTACGCCTCCGGCGCGGCGCTTTCCTGCGTCGCGATCATCCGTGTGCCAAGATAGGCCAGGTCCGCGCCCAGCACTTCCGCCGCCCGGATCGCGGCGCCAGTCGAGATCGCGCCGGCCATCACGACGGTGCCATCGAACATCGCGCGGACCTTGGGAATGAAGGCGAGGTGGCTGATCGTGCCCGCATGGCCGCCGCCGCCAGAGCCAATGCAGACGATGCCGTCGACCCCTGCCGCTGCTGCCTTCTCGGCAAAACGGATCGTCGTGGCATCGTGGAAATGCAGCAGGCCGTATTCCTGCACCAGTGGGGCGTTCTGCGTCGGATCACCGACCGAGGTGACGACAATCTGCACCCCGTATTGCCTAAAGGCAACGAGTTGGGCGCGGAAGTCTTCCGGGCTCGAATTAGGCGAAATGTTCATCGCCAAGGGACCGATGATCGTGCCCGGATTGGCCTCGCCAAAGCACTTCAGCGCCTCACTGACAGTCTTGAGCTGTTCGACCATTTCGGCATCGTCACGGCAATGGTTGCGCGTTAGCGAGCCGATGATCCCAGCTTCGCAGCAGGCTATCGCTAGATCGGTGCCGCTGCACAGAAACATCGGTGCGGCGAAGGCGGGCAGGGTCAGGCGGTCACGAATATTTTTGGCCAGAGCCATGTCTTGATCGTCTCCGTCACGTTTCGCCGTGACTTTGCGCGCAATTTGCTTGCTTGCGCAAGGTGGCTCTGCATGATGGCGGCAAAACCATCCGAGAGGAATGCGCCCCGTGTTCAAGCAAATCTGCTTCTTCAAGAAGCGTCCCGACATGACTGCCGATGAATTCATGGATTACTATGAGAACCAGCACTCGCAGCTGTCAAAGCGGATCGGGCTGAAGCCCGCTATCCCCAATGCGACGCGCTATGTTCGTCGCTATCTGCGCCCCGAAAAGAACCCGGTGACCGGCCAGGTGCACGATGCCGGCTATGATTGCATCATGGAGATCTGGTGGAACAGCCGCGAGGATTTCGAGGCCAGCCAGGCGCTGATCGCCAGCCCCGAACGCCTGCCGCACACTATCGAGGACGAGAAGAAGCTGTTTGCTTCGAGCGCCAATCCGATCTGCTCGGTGACCGAATACGATTCGCCGATGGGACCGAACGGCGAGGAAACGCGCGTGGAGCTCAAATACGGCGACTGATTGCCACTAGGCTCGGCGGGCCTAAAACCCGGTCTTCCAGCTCATCGCCACACCTTTGTCATCGGCGAGGCGCGCGAAGTGTCCGGGGTTGTGCCGATAGAACAGGCTGGCCGATGCGGCGCCGCCCCACAAAAAGCCGTGCCAGACGATCTCGCCGTCGATTTCGCGGCCGCCGGGGCTTAGATTTACCGTGCTGATGCCATTGGTCGCAGTCAGCGTGTCGTAGCTGTAGGTATCTGGGAGGTCGAAGTTCAGCCCGCCGCTCTGCACCCGCAAAGGTTGGGCTAAGCGCAGTGCGAGACTATCGCGAGCAGCGAAGACTGCCGATCGCGAAACATCGAATGACCAGGCATTGCTGACAAGCCGCGAGCCACCCGCAATCAGTCCGCCGGGCCGCGCACGGGTGAAGCCCTGCCGCCAGGCTGCCCCGAGACGCCAGCCGGACGCAAAGGGCCATGCCGCAATGGCATCAAGAAACACACTGTCCGCTCCGCCCTTGCCAAAGCTGTCGTGAAACCTCGCCCCCAGCACAGTGCGATCTTCGGCCAGCCAGCTTGCGGCAAGGCCCATTTCCAACGCGCCGAAGTTGCGGTCCGCGGCAAATGCGAAACGAGTCATGCCGTCGCGATATTGGCGCTGGTAAAGGGCTGTCCCGCTTTGCTGCCCCGATGTCGTCGCCGACCGGG
>JBDSSP010000123.1:0-7311 GCA_039928735.1 Novosphingobium sp.
GTCGCGGAAACCATCTTGGCCAGCGTTCATGTGCGAACGCACCCAAAGGCCGGACATATGGACGCAAGCAATTGATCAAATCACTGCCACAGTCTTGCAAGGAGGGGGCCGTCCACATATGGTATAATCAGCTAATTCGCCCGGTCGCGCAGCGAAGCGCTCTTCAGCTTGGGCATCTGCGCCAGTTCGCCCTCTGCCATGATCTGGGCGCGCAACTCGTCTCGTTTTTCATGGATCGAGGCAATAACCGGCCCCATCGCCACGCCAAGATCGACCAGCACCGCTTCCGACAATTGCAGTGAAGCTTCAAGCGCCTCGGGAACCGCGTGGCTCGCCCCGGCGCGATAGAGCGCGGCGGCATGGGTGGCATCGCGGGCGCGGGCGATAATCGGCAGTTCGGGATATTGCCGGCGCAATCGCCGCACGATCCGCTGCACGCCGACCGGATCGTCCATCGTCAGAATCGCTGCGGTTGCCTTTTCCACCCCCAAACGGGCGAGCGCGTCGCCACGGCCCGCATCTCCGAACACCGCCTTGTAACCGCTGCGCCGGGCATTGGCGATCAGGTCCGCATCGGAATCGATTGCTACGTAGGCCTGGCCGTGCACCGTGAGCATGTCGGCCACCATCCGCCCAACCCGGCCAGAGCCGACGATGATTGCGCGGGCCTGACCGGGGTCGTCGTGCTCCTGGCGCGGCATCGCACGGTCGACCCTGCGCCCGAGCCGCCGACCGGCGATGGCCAGTAGCGGCGTCACTGTCAGCCCGATTGCGGTGACCAGTTGCCAGAACTGCGCCGCGTCCGCGTTGATCAGACGAACGCTGACGGCCGCCGAAAGCACGATCAGGGTTGTCTCCGACGGACTGGCCATCAGAATGCCCGTCTCGGTTGAAGTGCCCGGCCGTGCGCCCATCAGCCGCAACAGCAATCCGGTCACCACGGCCTTGCTGATCAGCACCAGTACCACTGCAGCCAGAACGTCGCTCCAGTGCTGCACCATGAGACCCAGATCTAGGCCCATGCCCACAACAATCAGGAATATGCCGAGCGCAAGGCCCTTGAACGGCGCAGTCATGATTTCGACTTCACCGTGATACTCGGTCTCGGCAATCGCCAACCCCGCGATCAGCGCGCCGACGATCGGCGAGAGGCCCGCCGCGCCGGTGATCAGCGATGCGACGATCACGACCAGCAGGCTTGCTGCAAGGAACAGCTCTGGACTCTTGGTTCGCGCAGCCAGGGCAAACAGGCCGGGCAACGCCACTCTGCCGAGGATCAGCAGGCCGACAATGGCGGCGAATCCCAGCAACAGAGTCTGGAAAATCTCGCCTGTGTCCTGCACTGCCGGGCCGCGCCCCATCGCGCCGAGCAGGAAGATGATCGGAACCAGCGCGATATCCTCGAACAACAGCATTGACAGCGCTGCGCGGCCAACCGGGGTGTTCTGGTCAGTGATCCTGAGCACCAGCGCGGTTGATGACAGCGCCAGCGCGAGTCCCAATGCCATGGCGGTGGCAGGGCTGTTGCCGAGCGCCATGAGCCCAAGCGCGATCAGTCCCGCGCCCAGCAGCATCTCCAATGCCCCGAGCCCGAACACTTGTCGCCGCATCTGCCACAGCCGTCCGAACGAAAGCTCCAGCCCCACCGAAAACAGCAGCAGGACAATCCCGAAATCGGCAAATGGCATGAGGCCGGCCGGATCGGAAATGGTGAGAAAGCTGAGCCAGTCGTATTTTCTGACCATGCCGCCGAGGCCATAGGGACCCACCAGTATGCCAACGACAATAAATCCGATCACGGGAGTGATGCGGATGCGCGCAAACAGCGGAATGACGATCCCCGCCGCGCCAAGGATCACCAGGGCATCGCCCAGCGGCGAGGTGGGGGAAAAGCTTGCTACTTCGGTCATAGGTCGATGGTACGCTGCGCAGGTCGCATATTCCACCCAAGGCGTTGGATAAAACCGCAGACTTCGTCAACGCTTGCGGCTTTACTGCGGGAGAAGAATGTTCAAGCCGCTGCTCGTGTTAATTCTCGGTCAGGAATGCTACGAGGGCCTTGACCTTTTTCTGCCGCCACTGAGGCAGCGGTGCGACCAGCCAATAGGCTCGGCGGCAGGGTTCCGAAGCTCCGCTGGCGTTGTGCTGCCCCACCAGCATTGCCGGAATCCGCGCGCGGCCCATACCGGCTGCGGCGGCGGCCATCGCCTGCCCGGCATCGGCAACCATCAGCGAGGTTGCGGCGCTCTCGCCTGCCCCGCCGGGATCGGGGTCGCCCGGCCAGGCGATCCAGTCCCCCTCACCCAAAGTCAGCCGCTCGGCCGGGCCAAGCTGGATACCTTCCAGATCGCCCGGTCCTTCGACCCAGCGCACCGCCATATCCAGGTTGGCCTCGGTGAAATCGGTCATCTCGCCATCGACCAACGCATAACGCACATCGGGATTCGCCTTGCGGAATGCGGCCAAGCGGGGCGCAAGCCAGACGGCGAAGAAATCGCGCGGTGCAGCAATAGTGTAAACGTGGCTCGATTGTCCGGCCTGCATCGCCTGCACCGCGTCTTCAAAATGCAGAAAGCCGCTGCGCAGCGCCTCAAGGCCCGCGCCAGCCTCGTCAGTCAGTTCCAAACCCTTGCTGGTGCGACGAAACAGCACGACGCCGAGCATGTCCTCCAATGCACGGATTTGCTGGCCGACCGCAGCCGGGGTCACGGCGAGCTCATCCGCCGCGCGGGTGAACGACAAGTGCCGGGCGGCGGCATCGAACACGCGCAAGGCGTTCAGCGGCAGATGGGTGCGCTTCATAGTGCGATCATTAGCCGCTCATGGTCAACTTGTCGAAGGCTCAACCCGCCGTGGCGGGGGCGGACAGCGGAAAGAACGGGATCGCCGCCTTGATCATCGAGCCATCTTCACTGCGGAAGGTATAGTGGCCTTCCATGCTACCTGTCGGCGTCATCAAAGGACAACCTGAAACATAGTCGTGGCTTTGCCCCGGCTGCAGCACCGGTTGTTCACCGACTACCCCATCGCCATCGACCAGATTAATCGACCCGCGCCCATCGGTGATTCGCCAATGGCGGGTGAGCAACTGGACCGTCTGGCGCGATTCGTTTTCGATGCGGATGTGATAGACCCAGAACCATTTGCCCGCCTCGATCCGCGATTGTTCGGGCAGGAAATTTACCGCGACTCGCACGATCAGGCCCGCGTGCGGTGCATCAAGCGACTCCCGCCCTGAACGGGCGTGTTCACCTACCGGGGTAATAGCAACATGCTGGAAAAGTTCTTTCATGGCGAGGGTAACCTAGCCGCGAAATGTGCGCTCGACAATCGTGCGCTTCCGCATGAACTTGCGGTGCGGCTCAGACTCGCCCTATGCCTCCGCGCCTCGGTTCGCGCTCGGCTGGCGGAGCAGACAATTGCACATTGACGATGTGCTCGACGACTGGGCCATAGAGCGGCCGATCGAATTGTACCCCGGCCCGCTTGCCCCGAACCCAGCAAACCTGGCCTGGCAGGCCTTCGAGCGACAGGAGGCGGATGACAACCAGCTGCCCAGGCTTGAGCAAATCATCCCCACCCGTCATGCCGCAGCCGTGCTCTGACAGATTTGACAGGATCACGTCGCTCACACGGCCCAGTGAAGTCCGGCAAGTCGCGGTCAGCCACACCGGATAGCGGATCGACTGGCGTGGAGTGCGGACAGGCTCGGTCAATGTGCCCAACTTTCCCATTCGAACTTCTCGAAAACAATGCCCCACAACAGAAGCCGGTTGCAGTGGTCGCGGCTTGCACCTGGCGACGCTGTGTCTGCGGATAAGCGAATTGCCCTCCAAAAGCTTTAATGGGATTACCTAGGAAATTGACGCAGTACGGCGTTAAGACTGACTAAATGAACCAATAAGGCCATGTCACGAAATGATTTAATCCCGCCCGCCGGTCCGTTGCCTTGGCCGAAAGTGATAATATTTGCCTGCCTTAATCAAGTTCAATGCCCATATCGGCCAACTCACGCTCGGCCCAGAACAGTCGGCCAGGGAGTGAGTAATTACAACCCGGCTTTTGCGAGCGCCTGATCGAGATCCTCGATCACATCCTGAGGGTCTTCAAGACCTACGCTAATCCGCAGCAGGCCCTCGCTTACTCCCATGTTCTCGCGGACTTCGGGAGTCAGGCTGGAATGGGTGGTCGAAGCGTTGTGGCAAATCAGCGTCTTGGTATCGCCGAAATGGTTGGAGATATCGATGAGTTCCAGGCCATCGAGCAGCGCATGGGCTGCTTCGCGCCCCCCGGCGATCTCAAGCGCAAACACCGAACCGGGCTTGATCATCTGGCGCTGCCCCAGTTCGAATTGGGGATGACTGGGCAGCCCCGGATAGAGCAGCCGGGACACCCGCCCCACCAGAAACTTCGCAACTATCATCGCATTGTCCGACTGGGCATTGGCGCGCAGTTCCAGTGTCTCGAGCCCCTTGTGCACCACCCAGGCATTGAACGGCGACAGGATCGGTCCGGTATTGCGCTGGAAAGGCAATAGCTTGTTATTGATGAAATCGGCGCTGCCGCAGACTGCGCCGGCAAGTGCCCGGCCTTGGCCATCCATCAATTTAGTGGCTGAATAGGCAACCACGTCTGCGCCCAGCTCGAAAGGCTTCTGCAGCGCACCAGAGGCCAGAGCGTTATCGCAGACGGACAGGATCGAGTGCTCCTTCGCCAGCGCACAGACCGCAGCAATATCGACCAGATCCATGGTTGGATTGGCGGGGGTTTCGAAGAAGAACAGCTTTGTATTGGGCTGTATCGCCGCCTTCCATGCGTCGAGATCCCGCCCGTCGACCGGGGTTACTTCGATGCCGAACCGCGGCAGCAGATTGTCGGTCACCCAGCGTGTCGGCCCGAACGCGGCGCGCGCGATGACCATGTGGTCGCCGGCGGAAAGATAGCACAGCATGGTCGAACACATCGCCGCCATGCCCGAAGCCTGGACGCGGCAAGCCTCGGCTCCTTCCATCATCGCAATGCGCTCCTCGAGCATGGCCACGGTAGGGTTTTGCGTGCGGCCATAGGTCATGCCCGGTTCTTCCCCGGCAAACCGCGCGGCGGGAGTGCGGGCGTCGTCGTAGCTGTAGCCCGAGGTGAGGAACAGCGCCTCACTGGTTTCGCCCTGTTCGCTGCGCCAGGTCCCGCCCCGTACAGCGCGCGTGGCAGGGCGCCATTTGGCGGTGATTGAGCGGTCTTGTCCGGTGGAGCGTTTCATGCTCGCGGCTTTAGGAGCGGCGGGGAGCAAGGGCAAGCGAGGTGACCGGGATCGCAAAAATTTGGAATGGTTCGGCTTCTGCCGAACCGTTCGACAGCTTGCCAGTGCGCAGTCTTGCGGCCACAGCCTAGCGATGCATCTGTCCACACCCGCGATCGTTTGCGCCAGCCGTCCGCATGGCGAGACCGGGGTAATTGTGCGCCTGCTTACCGCTGAGATAGGTCTCATCGGTGGTTACGTCGCTGGCGGCCGGGGGCGGCTCCTGCGTCCGGTGCTGATCCCAGGCAATCTCGTGGCAGCCGAACTGACTGCCCGACCCGGCATTCAACTGCCCACCGCGCGGCTCGAGCTGAACCAGAGCCGCGGTCCATGGCTCAGCGAGCCACTGCCAGCGGCTGCGATCTCCTGGGTCATGGCCCTGACCGCAGCGACGCTTCCAGAGCGCCATCCCTATCCTGAACTCTATGCCGCTCTTTCCGGTTTGCTGGACGCGATCTGCGCCGCCCCCTCGGCACGCGGCTGGGTACCGGGGCTGCTGACCTACGAGGCGCTGCTACTGCGCGAACTCGGCTATGGCACACCAATCAAGCGTCCCGACATGGCCGACTGGCCCGCATTGCTAGCGACTTTCGACCGGCTCGGCACGGCGCTCGCGCGCTACCCGCTTGCCGAACGGCAAAGCGATGTTATGGCGGCCCGCGCCATGCTGCGCGAGCGGCTGGCCAAGATTGAAGGCCACATTGAAGGATAGATTTGCGCATGAAAGTTGCGGTTTTCGCCGGCGACGGCATCGGCCCTGAAGTCACCCGCGAGGCGGTTCGGGTATTGCAGGCGCTTGGCCTCAATGACCTCGAACTGGTGGAAGGCGATGTCGGTGCCATGGCATGGCGCAAGCATGGTCATCCCTTGCCGCCAGCCACCCTCGCCATCGCGCATGACTGTGACGCCATCCTGTTCGGCTCGGTCGGTGATTTCAATTGCGATCATCTCGAGCGCCACCTGCGCCCCGAACAGGCAATCCTGGGCTTGCGCAAGGAATTGGGCCTGTTCGCCAATCTGCGCCCGGCCAAAGTCTATGCCGGCCTCGAAGACATGTCGACGCTGCGCCCCGAAATCGCGCGGGTCATCGACATGGTGATCGTGCGCGAATCTAACGGCGACGTCTATTTTGGCGAGAAGGGCATCCGCACGCTGCCCGATGGCCGCCGCCAGGGTTATGACATCATGTCCTATGCCGAAGACGAAGTGCGCCGCATCGCCCATGTCGGCTTCCGCACCGCGATGGGCCGCAAGAAAAAGCTGTGCTCGGTCGACAAGGCGAATGTCCTCGATACCTCGGAGCTGTGGCGCGATGTGATGATCGAGGTTTCCGCCGAATACCCCGAGGTCGAGCTAAGTCACCTCTATGTCGACAATGCCGCAATGCAGATGGTCAAAAGCCCCGGCCAATTCGATGTTATCGTCACCGGCAACATGTTCGGTGATATTCTCTCGGACCAAGCCTCCATGTGCGTCGGCTCGATCGGCCTGCTGGCTTCGGCGACCATGGGCGCCAATGAGACAAATGGGGGCACCAAGGGCCTGTTCGAGCCCATCCACGGATCAGCGCCGGACATTGCCGGCAAGGGCATTGCCAATCCCATGGCGCAGATTCTCTCCGCCGCAATGCTTCTGCGTCACAGCTTCGGCAAGGAAGTCGAAGCCGCGCGGATCGAGGCGGCAGTCGCCAAGGCTTTGGCCGATGGCATTCGCGGCGGCGATCTTGGCGGCAGCCATAAGACAGCGGAAATCGGCGACGCCGTGCTGGCGCGCCTCTAGTGCGCATTGCTAAGCCTTTCTTAGTCTTAACCATATATCGCCCGAAGGCATGGACATGACGCCCACCCGCCTTGAACCGGCCCCGCCTGCGACCCCGGCATCGGCCTCAGAACCGGCCAACGCCGCAACGGTCAAACCGCTGCAGCTCGCCGTCATCCTGCCGACATACAACGAGCGGGCAAACCTGCGCCCGCTGGTGGCAAGGCTCGATGCCGCGCTGAGCGGTAATGGGGGTG
>JBDSSP010000124.1:0-4626 GCA_039928735.1 Novosphingobium sp.
CTGAAACGGCACCGGCTGATTCTTCTGAGAATGCAGGCAAATTTCCAGATGTGATGCGCCAGTTGCAGTCGATTCGCGCGGGGCTCGCCAATGCCCTGGCCGCCGACGGGCAAGGCTGACTAGTCCACCGGCTCCGGGCCCAGAGACGGATCGAGATCGCGCGGGCGCTTCAGATGGATCAGCTTGGCGCACCCCGGCGCAATATCCGCCCAGTTATCGATATCGAGCTCAAGCACGGCGTAGGCTGCGGTCGGAAATTTTTCTTCAACGATGTCACGCAGCGGGCAAGCGCCATCATCCGGCACCAGATCGAAAATCAGGTCTTCAAGGCCCGGATTATGCCCGACCATCAGGATCGATGGCGGGTCACCTTCCTGCTCGCGCAGCAGATCGAGCAGGGTGGCTGAGCTTGCCAGGTAAATCCGGCGGTCCCACATCACAGGATAGGAACTGCCATTTGCCTGGCTTCCCAGCTCGATTGTCTCAGCACAGCGCACCGCGGGCGAAGCAATGATTCGCGTGCAGTTGAAGGCAGCTTCGCGGATGTGCTGTCCCATCGCTACCGCGCCCTTGCGGCCGCGCGCATTGAGTGGCCGGTCAAAATCGCGCGCGCGCGGATCGGTCCAGTCAGATTTGGCGTGGCGATAAAGGCCCAATTGTTTCACGCGGCGCTTTCGCTAGACACAGGAACTTGTGAAACACTCCCCGCGACGCGTTGTAAAGCCTGGTCAAGCGTCAGCCGTGTGACAGGTGTGCCCGGCGGAAAGGCGGCGAGCAGCCGCGACGGGAAGGCCGCCGACAGCACCACGAAATGCCCCCGGTCGCCGCCGCCCCGGATCAGCCGTCCGAAGGCCTGGGCGAGGCGCGCGCGAATGATCCGGTCGTCGAACGCCGATCCCCCGCCAGCCAGCCGCCGCGCGCGGTGCAGGATCGAGGGCTTGGGCCAGGGCACCTGTTCCATCACCACCAGCCGCAGCGAATGGCCGGGCACATCGACTCCGTCACGCAAGGCATCGGTGCCCAGCAGCGAGGCCTTGGGATCGTCGCGGAAGATATCCACCAGCGTGCCGGTATCGATCGGGTCGACATGCTGGGCATAGAGCGGCAGCCCGGCGCGGGCGAGCCGGTCGGCGATGCGGCCATGCACCGCGCGCAATCGGCGGATCGCGGTGAACAAGCCGAGCACACCGCCGCCCGATGCCTCGATCAGCCGCCCGTAAGCCCCGGCCAGCGCGGCCAGATCGCCCTTGGGCACATCGGTGACGATCAGCACCTCGGCCTGCGCGGCATAGTCGAACGGGCTGTCGAATGCGGCAAGGCGCGGGGCGACGGCAATATGCGGCGCACCGCTGCGGGCAATGGCATTGTCCCAGTCCTCCCCATCGCGCAGCGTGGCGCTGGTCACCATCACGCCATGCGACGGCTCGAGCACCACCCGCGCGAACGGCTTCATCGGATCGAGCCAGCGGCGCTGCAACCCGACATCGAACTCGCGCGCGTCGCTGCGATCGACCGCGAGCCAGTCGACAAAATCTGGATCGGCCGGGCCCCCCAGCCGTTCGAGCAGCGACTCCCAGGCCCCCAGCAGGTCAACCCGCCAGGCCAGCGAATGCCGCGCGCCCTCGATCCGCGCCCGTCCCGGGCCATCCAGCCAGTCGGGTGGTTCCGTCAGCAACGCCTCAAGCCGCACCCCAAGCCGGATCAGCGGTCCGCGCAGTTCCGCCAGTGCCGCCTGCGCCTCGCCGGCCTTCTCGATGAAAGCGCCGTCAAGCTGCGCAGCTTCGGTTTCCAGCCCATATCCCGCTTCCTGTCCGCCGCTCTCGTCGCGGGCGTAAACTGTGGCGCGAACCTGCGCGAACAAGGCTTCGAGCGGACCATAAGCCGCGCCTTCGCCCAGCCGTTGCAGCCAGCCATCGCCGGGCAGCGCCTCGGCCGCGTCGCGCGCCGCAGCGATTGCCTTGCCGCCCGCCTCGTCATAGCTCGCCACATCGGCAAGCCGCGCCGCGAGCCCCCGCCGCCGCCCCTTCGCACCCTTCTCCGGTCCGATCACCCAGCGGCGCAGCTCGATGGTTTCGGCCCCGGTCAGCGCCGCAGCAAAAGTCGAATCGGCGGCTTCGAAAACGTGGTGTCCTTCGTCGAATATCAGCCGGGTCGGGCGCTGTGCGTGGTCGCGGCCGCGCGCCGCGTTGACCATTACCAGCGCGTGGTTGGCGATCACCAGATCGGCCTGGGCGCTGGCCCGCGCGGCGCGTTCGATGAAGCATTTGCGATAATGCGGGCACCCGGCATAGACGCATTCGCCGCGCCGGTCGGTCAGCGCCGCGACCCCCCGCTGGCGGAACAGCGTGGTCAACCAGCCGGGCAGATCGCCGCCGATCATGTCGCCGTCCTGGCTATAGGCCGCCCATCGCGCGACCAGTTGCGCCAAGATCGCCGCCCGTCCGCCAAAGCCGCCCTGCAGCGCGTCTTCCAGATTGAGCAGGCACAGGTAATTCTCGCGGCCTTTGCGCACCACCACCGGGCGCGAGCCATCGGCGCGGAAAGCGGCCCAGGCCTTGCGGCTCTCCTGCCGTAACTGGCGCTGCAAGGCCTTTGTGAACGTCGAAACCCACACCGTCCCGCCCGATTGCTCGGACCACAGCGAGGCCGGGGCGAGGTAGCCCAGCGTCTTGCCGATCCCGGTGCCCGCCTGCGCCAGCAGCACATGCGGCGCACCCTCGCGGCGCCGGGGCTCGAACAGATGCGCTGCTTCTGCGGCATAGGCGCGCTGGCCGGGCCGCTGCTCCGCACCCTCGCCGGTAAGCCCCGCCAGCCGCGCGAGGACCGCAGTTTCATCGAGCGTGACCTGCGCCGGCTGGGGCCGCTCGGGGGTTTCTTCCCACTCGGGCAACTTCGAAAACAGCCAACGCTCGGCCTTCTCGGGCCGGGCAATGCGGGTGGTCAGCAGCAAGGCCCAGGGCCAGCGCAGCTTGATCAGCGATTGCAGCGCCGACCAGGCGCCCTCCCGTTCCGGCCAATCCGGGCTTTCGCACGTTTCGAGCAGGACACCAGTGGCCTGTTGAAGCAGCGCAGGGACCGCATCATCGCCCGCCGGCTCGTCCAGCCCAAGCACATGGGCCAACCCCTTGGGCGTCGGCACCATGAACCGGGCCGGATGGATGAAGGCGAAGAGCTCGAGCAGATCGAGCCCGGAAAGATCAGGATAGCCCAGCCGCGTCGCCACCAGCGACGCGTTGAGCAGCAATAGCGGCGTATCGGTCGCCGCCATGATCGCCTCTCCTTTGCCCAAGCCGTTGGTCCGGCCGTGCGTGTCGCGCAGCCAGCATCCGCCGTGCGAAGCGTGGAGGGCGGGGAGGAGGAGCGGCGCGGTCACCGCCCGGTGTTAGAACGGAAATGGAACGGAGGGGAAGGGGGGAATATTCCCCAATTCCCTTCGCACTTGCGAAATTGGTGCGGAGGCCCGAAAGGCGCTGGCATGACAGACGCCGAAATCCAAACTGCCGCACAAGTCTCTAAGGCATGGCCCTTCGAGGAAGCCCGCAAGCTGGTGAAGCGCTATCCGCAGGGCAAACCAGACGGCTTACCCATGCTGTTCGAGACCGGCTATGGCCCATCGGGCCTGCCGCATATCGGCACTTTCCAGGAAGTTTTGCGCACCACATTGGTCCGCCGGGCCTATGAGACGTTGACCGGCGGCGCCCCAACTCGGCTGGTCGCGTTCAGCGACGACATGGATGGTCTGCGCAAGGTTCCGGACAACATTCCCAATCAGGGGCTGCTCACTGCCTATCTCGGCCACCCGCTCAGCCGCATCCCCGATCCGTTCGGGCAGTACGAGAGTTTTGCGCATCACAACAATGCGATGCTGCGCAGTTTCCTCGATCGGTTCGGCTTCGATTATGAATTCGTGTCCTCCAGCGACATGTACAATTCGGGCGGCTTCGACGAGGCCCTGCGCGGGGTGCTGCGCAACTTTGACGCGATCATGGATGTCATGCTGCCGACCCTGCGCGAGGAGCGCCGCAAGACCTATTCACCGATATTGCCGATCTCGCCGTCCACTTTGCAAGTGTTGCAGGTGCTGGTCACAGTAGTCGATGCCGAGGCCGGGATCGTGCGCTTCCACGATCTGGGGCAGGATATCGAGCATTGCATTTTCGGCGGGCAGGCGAAGCTGCAATGGAAAGTCGACTGGGCGATGCGCTGGGTCGCGCTGGGCGTCGATTACGAGATGTGCGGCAAGGACCTCACCGACTCGGTGCGCGAAAGCGGCAAGATCGCCGAAATTCTCGGGCGCCGACGGCCGGAAGGGCTGATCTATGAGCTGTTCCTCGACGAGAACGGCGAGAAGATTTCCAAGTCACGGGGCAATGGCCTGACCATCGACCAGTGGCTGACCTATGGCAGCGAGGAAAGCCTCGGCTTCTACCTGTTCCGCGAACCCAAAAGCGCCAAGCAATTGCATGTCGGCGTTGTGCCACGCGCGGTCGATGAATACTGGCAGTTCCGCGAGAAGCTGGCCGAGCAACCGATTGAGCAGCAGCTAGGTAACCCGGTGTGGCATCTGCTGCGGGCAAATCCCCCCTCCCCTTCAGGGGAGGGGCCGGGGGTGGGGGCTGTCCGGCA
>JBDSSP010000125.1:0-11398 GCA_039928735.1 Novosphingobium sp.
GTCGAGACGCGAACGCCGTCGGTGGTGTTGACATCGGCGCCTGAAGCAGAAAGACGCTCCCGGACTTCGTCAATTACCGCGAACTTGCGGCTTTCATCGACCTGGAAGCGCATTTCCGGAGTGTTGACGAGAGCGGGCATTTCGCCGCGCAACTGGGTGACCGATTTGCCGAGCCGGGCCGAAGCGGCGATGAGGCGAATCGCCGCATAGAGCGCATCGTCGTAGCCGTAATAATCGTGCTTGAAGAACACATGGCCGCTCATTTCACCCGCCAGCGGCGCGCCAGTTTCTTTCATTTTGGATTTAATCAGGCTGTGGCCGGTGTTCCACATCAACGGCTTGCCGCCGAGCGCCGCGACTTTCTCGAACAGCGCGCGGCTGGCCTTCACATCGGCGATAATCGTCGATCCGGGCACCATGCGCAGCAGGTCTTCGGCATAGATCATCAGCAACTGGTCGCCCCAGATTACACGGCCCTCGCCATCGATTGCGCCGATCCGGTCGCCGTCGCCATCGAATGCCACTCCAAAATCGAGTTTCTTTTCCGCGACCAGCGCTCTCAGATCAGCAAGGTTCTTCTCCTCGGTCGGATCCGGATGGTGGTTCGGAAACGTGCCGTCGACCTCAGTGAAGAGAAGATGATGCTCACCAGGAATCTTGGCAGTCAGCAGTTCGAGCGCGGGGCCGGCCGCGCCATTGCCCGCGTCCCAGCCGATGCGAAGCGCAGCCAGCCGGTTATGGTCGATGCCGGCCAGCCCTTCGATGACGCGTTCGATATAAGCATGGAGGACCTCGCGGCGCTCGGACATGCCCTCTCCATCAAGCCAGTCGCCAGCTTCAGCCATCCGACCAAGCGTGAGAATATCCGCGCCAAAAAACGGCGCGCCCTGGAATACCAGCTTGAAGCCGTTGTAGTTTACGGGATTGTGGCTGCCGGTTATCTGAATGCCGCCATCTATTTCTGGGGCTGAGGCCTCGGCATAATAGAGCATCGGAGTGGGACCCATGCCGACCCGGACCACATCGACACCGCTGGCGTTAAGTCCCTCGACCAGTGCTTCTTCCAGCATGACTGAACTAACCCGTCCATCGTAGCCAACCGCGACCGTGCTGCGGACCGCATCGCCGCGCGCGCGGCGCAGCAGGGTGGCAAATCCCCGGCCGATTGCGCGGGCGTCATCCGCCCCAAGGGTTTCGCCGATGATGCCGCGGATGTCGTATTCGCGCAGGGTGGTGGGGTGGAATGTATGTGCCATGTTTACTCCGGAATATGAGCCGCCAGGCCGCTCAGCAACAAATCGCGCGCGGCATTGGCTTCGTGAACCTGATCGTTGGTGCCACCGCGATCGGGATGAACCACGGCAAGATAGCGCTTGTGTGCCTCAAGGATTTCAATCCGACTAGCATCGCGGCGCACCCCCAGCAAGGCGCGGGCCCGCTCCTTCTCTGGCGTGGCGTGGGGCACACCGAGCAATTCCCACGGCCAGCGCCGGAACAGCAGCTTGCAGGCGAGCGAAGCCAGCAACAGCAGCCAGAGCAGCTTCAGCATCGGATCATGCGCTTTCCGCCAGTGCCAATTCGCTTTGCGGCACGACGTTCGGCGGCAAATTGAGCCCGGCGAGCAGCGCGCGCAGTTCCTGCCGGGCGACGAGGTGGCTGGTGCCCAGTTCGCCCAGGTGGCCCTTGTCTAGCAAGGTCAGGCCGGAGGGGAACAACTCACGGTAGATCACCCGCTCGGAAAGGCCGTTAGCGATGCGGAAGCCGACCCGCTTGGAAAGCTCGCCCAGTGCGCTTTCAAGCCGCTTCTGGTTGCGCGCCTCCACATGCTGGGTGCGATTGCGCACCACCACCCAGTCCATTTCGCGCCCCAGACCTCGCTCTTCGCGCTCCTGGATCGTGGCCATGGCGCGTTTCTTGCGCGCTTCCCAGATCAGCTCGGCATAGAATGATAGCCGGCGGATCTTGAAGGTTTCGGCATCGACTTGGCCGATCAGGTCGAAATCGACGAAGCTGTCATTCAGCGGTGTTACCAGCGTATCGGCGGAGGTTGCGGCGTGGCGGGCGAACGGATCGTCGCGGCCCGGCGTGTCGAACAGCAGGAAGTCGGCATCTTCGCCAAGCTCTGCAGCGAGCGCTTCGAGCTGTTCGATCGAATCGCCCTCGAACACCGCAAAGTGGGGGCCGGGCAGAGTGACTCCGCGGCGGCGCTCGGTTTCATTGCGGTTTTCCAGATAGCGATATAGCGTGCGCTGGCGCGGATCCAGATCGATCGCTGCGACTCTGGCACCGCGATAGGCCAGCGCGACTCCGATGTGGACGGCAGTAGTCGACTTGCCGGTGCCGCCTTTTTCATTGGCGAAAACAATGCGGTGTGCAGACACGGAAGGCAATTCGCTTTCTCAAAACAGTGGAGTCGCTGGCCGTCCGGGGCTAGGCTGGCGTCGCAGTGGATTGAGCGTTCATAGTCGAAAGTGCGGGTATCATGCAAATTATCGAGGAGCTTGTTCCACTGCGTTTGGCGACTGAACGCCTGCGGCACGATGGGCCGCTGGCGCTGGTGCCCACGATGGGGGCGCTCCACGAAGGGCATCTCACTCTGGTGCGCGAAGCGCGGGCACATGCCGCGCATGTCGCGGTCTCGATCTTCGTAAATCCTCGCCAGTTCGGCGTGGGCGAAGATCTTTCTGCCTACCCCCGACCGCGCGAGCACGATCTGGACCTGCTGCGGGCAGAAGGCGTCTCGCTGGTCTGGGCGCCGGAAGTGGCGACGATGTATCCGCTAAGCTATGCGACCAATGTTTCGGTCAGCGGTGTCAGCGAGCGCCTGTGCGGCGCGGCACGGCCGGGACATTTCGATGGCGTAGCCACTGTGGTGTGCAAACTTTTCAATCAGGTCCAGCCCGATCTCGCACTGTTCGGCGAGAAGGATTGGCAGCAGCTCGCGGTGATCCGCCGCATGGCGCACGATCTCGATCTCACCCGGCCTTACGCCGACGACATCTATGGGGTGCCGACCGTGCGCGAGGCGGACGGCCTCGCAATGTCGTCGCGCAACGCCTATCTGACCCCCGACGAGCGCACCGCCGCCGCTGCGCTGCCACGCGCGATGCAAGCGGAGATTTCCCGGCTGCAGGCGGGCGATGCCGCTGCACCCTGTCTTGCGCAATTGCAGGAAGCGCTGCTCACAGCGGGCTTCGCCTCGGTCGATTATGCCGAATTTTGCGATGCCATTACCTTGGCTCCACTTGTTGGCAAACGCGATGTACCGGCCCGGCTCCTGGTTGCGGCTCGCATCGGCAAGGCGCGTTTGATTGATAACATGGCGGTGTGAGTTAGGTCGCTGCAACAAGCGCAGCATATCGAATTTCGCCGATTGCGTTACAGCACGGTCAGGTTAAAAGTGTCGCATGTTGGAGCCGCGTTTCAGGAAGCGCGGGGCCGGAGCCTGTCAACTAGGGAGCTAGCCATGCATAAGCTGTTTTTCGGCGTCACTGCCATTGCAACACTTGCCGTCAGCAGCTCAGCGCTGGCGGCCGATCGCGGTTCATCCGGCCATCAGGCACAAACCCGCGGCACCCAGGACATTCCGCATTGTAGCCGCAATCTCGGCACCATAGCGATCATCGATCCGGACAAGCAGTGGTGGCGCGAGTACAACCTCGGCAGCCCCGAGGCGATCCTCAAGATTATCGTGCAGCGATCAGGCTGCTTCGGCCTGGTCAATCGCGGCCGGTCGATGCAGAGCCGCGCAATGGAGCGGGCTTTGGCCGATAATGGCGAATTGCAGAGGGGTTCCAATCTCGGACGCGGCCAGGTCAAGGCTGCCGACTATTTCCTCGAGCCCGACATTGTCACTGCCAACCGCAATTCCGGCGGCAGCAATGTAGGCGGCGTGCTCGGCGGGATTGGCGGCATGTTCGGCCACGGCTTCGGAGCAATTGCCGGGGCGATCAACGTCAAGAAGGGCGAGGCCAATGTTACTCTGTCGGTCGTCAATGCGCGCACCACCGAAGAGATGGCGCTGACCGAAGGCTATGCCCGCAAGAGCGATGTCAGTTTCGGCGCGGGTGCTGGCGGATGGTTTGGCGGAACCTTTGGCGGCGCTGAAGGTGGCGGCTATCAGAATACGGAGATCGGCCAGGTCATCGTGCTGGCATATATCGACGCCTATCGCAAACTGGTAACCGAGCTTGGCGGCCTGCCCGACAACGCCTCGAATGCCGCTCCCCGAGCACAGTGATCCCGCTCGCGAGCTTGCGTCACCTCGCCTAAAGTGGTCAACCTGATGCCATAACGCCTTCGGGAGAGGCATGTGGCAGATTGCGATTATGTCATCGTCGGCGCAGGTGCGGCGGGTTGCGTGCTGGCCAGCCGGCTGAGCAAGGATCCAGACGCCAGCGTCTGCCTGGTCGAGGCCGGCGGCAGGGACAGCCATCCGTTTATCCACATGCCGCGCGGCATAGCCAAGCTGCTGCGCATGAAAGTGAATTCCGCTGGCAACACAGTGTTCGCTCCTCCATCATCAGCCAAACAGAATCGGGAGAGGACTGAAAGATGACCGTTGAACTGGGCGCATTCTTGCGCACTACACTGCCGCTCGGACTGGACAATCTCGCCGATTACGACAGCGGTCGCTACCATTCGCTATGGTTGCCCGATCATTTCGTCAGCTTCTGGCCGGATTCGATCTGGACGCCGGAATTTACCGACCTTGCCGTGGCCTCGCCCAGTCCGCACCGCCATCTCGATGCATTGGCGGTGGCGGGCACAGTCGCCGCGCTGACCAAGCATACCCCGATTGCCACGCTGGTGGTCGATACCGTCCGTCGCCACCCGGTCATGCTGGCGCAGACTGCGCTAACGCTCAGCCACCTCTCCAAGGGCCGTTTTATTCTGGGGCTGGGCAGCGGCGAAGTTGAAAATGTTGCGCCTTACGGCTTCGATTTCCGCAAGCCGGTGGGCCGGATGGAAGAGGCGGTCAAGGTCATCAAGCTGCTTTGGGAAAGCGATGGCCCGGTCGATTTCTCGGGAGAATTCTTTCACCTCGAACATGCCCGGCTCGATACCGAGCCCTTTGAGGGCAAGTTCCCGCCAATCTACATGGCGGCGGGTGGCCCGCGCACGCTCAAGCTGCTGGGCCAGCACGGCGATGGCTGGTTCCCCGGCGCGATCCGGTCGCCCGAGCATTATGCGGAACAGCTTGGCATTATCCATCAGGCTGCCGACGAGGCGGGGCGCGATCCGCAAGCGATCACGCCGATCTTCATGTGCCCGGCCTTCATCGGCGACGAAGCGGAACTCGACGAACTGCTCTCCGCGCCACTGGTCAAGAGCTATGTCTTGCAGATCGACGCGGCGAACCTGCGCTCGGTTGGCTATGAGCATCCGATGGGGCCGGAATGGAAAGGCATCCACGATCTCGACCCGGCCAAGCTGACCCGCGATGTCGTGCTCGATATGCTCGCCAAGACCACGCCCGAAATGCTCAAGGCCTGGGTGCCGCATGGCCCGCCGGCGAAAGTCGCCGCGCATTACAAGCAATACGTCGATGCGGGCGCGAAAGTGGTCAAGATTCTCGATTATGGCGGCATGGCGGGAATTAAATTTGCGGGGCGTTCGGCGCAGCGCACCCGCGAGGCGGAAGATGCACTGCTGGAGATGTGCAACTAGTAGCCCCTCCTCTTTAGGGGAGGGGTTGGGGTGGGGTCTATCAATCGGGCGCGGCGCTTGCGGACAGACCCCACCCCCGGCCCCTCCCCTAAAGAGGAGGGGGGAAGAGAGGAGAACAATTATGGCGTTTGGCGATCACCCTGACGACGAATCGCTGCGCTCCGCCTGGAAGCAGTTCTGCCGCAACCTGGAAGAAGCGGGCGACCGCGTGTTCAAGGAGCATAATCCCGCCACCAGCCTTCACCGCGCCGACGGCTTCCGGTTCCTCACGCAAAACCTGGGGCAGGCGTTCGATCTGGCGCTCGAGACCCGGAACACGCAGTACCCGGTGATCCACGCATTCTGCTCGCCGTTCCGCAAGCTTGGCGGCGACAATGCCGACTATACCTATCAGCAGGCCTGGATCGATGGGCATTCGCAGTATCGGATTTCCGGGAATATCGGCACCTGCCGTTTCTTCAACATCGCGGTGCAGGGTGCGCGGCCTGTGCCCAAGCCAGGTATGCGAGGTTTGCACGATCCGTTCGGTGACACGCCCCAGGCCAACCTGTTCGGGCATGACATGGTTGTCGGCTGGGATGGCAGTTTTGAAATTTACATCGGGGGCGAGAAACGCGGCGCCAATTGGCTGCCGACCACCCCCGACACCCGCAAGCTGTTCATCCGCCAAGGGTTCGACGACTGGTCCGAACTGCCGGTGACCATGCGGATCGAACGCGTCGGAATGAACAGCCCGCGCCCGATGCCCGATGCGCCGGAAATGATCGCGGCGATCGACTGGGCTGCAACTTTCGTTGCGCAGCTGATGATAGACTGGCCTGATTGGTCCTATGAATTCTCCGAGGATTTCGATCCGGATGGCGATAACGCCTTCGCGACCAAGCGCCGCCGCAGCGATGATCCGGTCTATAACCCCGAGCTGGATAAAGTGCGCGGGCGGGCGATCACTTCGATGCGTTGGCGTCTTGCGGCCGACGAGGCGCTGGTCGTCGAATGGGACAAGGACGACAAATTCTGGATGCTCACCAATATGGGAACATTCATGAATTCAATGGACTATCTCTATCGCCCCGTCTCTTATTCACCGGCGCGCACCAAGGTCGACAGTGACGGCAAAGTTCGCATTGTCGTGGCGCACAGCGATCCGGGTTTTCACAACTGGATGGACACGCAAGGCTTTGCTGTCGGCCACATCGGTGCGCGCAACAATTTCACCAGCGAGGGCACGGAATATCGGACGCGGGTAGTGAAATTCGCCGATCTGGAGAAAGTCCTGCCAGCGGATAGCGCGCGGGTAACGCCGGAAGAGCGCAGCGCGATGATGCTCCAGCGCTATTATTCGATCCTGCGGCGATATAATTTCTGACGGCTCAGTCCTGCCCAAAGCGGCCGACCAGATGGGAAGTGATGCCGTCGGGGTCCAGCCGCCGAGCCACAAAATGTCCCGCGCCCGCTCCTCAAGTTCCGTCGGTGTTGACCGAAACCACCCCTGGTCGTTCTGCTCCCATACCCGAAAAGCCGATGCAATAGCCGCCGTCGACCGGCAAGGTGACGCCGGTGACATAGGCCGCTTCGTCACTTGCCAGATAGAGCGCGGCATTGGCGATATCCTTGGCCAAACCCCAGCGTCCCATGGGAATGCCCGCCAGCACGAAGACGTCCTCGGGCGGCTCGGCGTGGGTCTTGGACATTTCGACCAGCCCGGTCCACATGGTGCCGGGCGCAATGGAATTGCAGCGAATGTTCTTGTCGGCATAATCGAGTGCAGCGGTCTTGGTGAGTTGGTGCACACCGGCCTTGGCCGAACCGTAGACTGAGTGGTGCTTCCAGCCAACTACGCCCGATGCCGACCCGGTGTTGACGATCGAGCCGCCACCACTCTTCAGCATCGAGGTGATGCCATATTTCATGCAGAGGAAAACGCCGCGGATATTGGTGGCGTGGACCTTGTCCCACAGTTCGATGGTCTGCTCATGCAGCGGCGCCATGCCGCCCCCGAATCCGGCATTGTTGCACAGGATGTCAAGTCGGCCGAAGGTCTGCTCGGCAGCAGCGATCATGGCCTGGACGTCGGCTTCGCTGGAAACGTCGCAGTGAACGCCCACCGCGATCGGTTGATTGCCGGTGCCGCCATGCGCAGCATTAGCTGCCGCCGCGACAGCGTCCTGATTGCCGCTGATGTCAGCCAGCACCAGCCGCGCGCCCTCGGCTGAGAATATCTCTGCCATGGCCTTGCCCATGCCCGAGCCTGCGCCGGTGATGACCGCGATCTTGTTTGCGAGGCGTCCTGCCATAGTCTCTCTCCTGATTGTGTAGCGATTATGCCGTCGTATCGATGGTCGGACGAACAGAAATCTCCGAGATGTTCACATTACGCGGCATCGACAGCATGAACACCAGAGTATCGGCGATTTCGGAAGCCTTGACCGCGCCTTCCTTTGAGACATGCTTGGCAATCGCCTCTCGCCATGCCGGATTGGAAATGCCGCTCGCGACCTCGGTCTCCGTCGCGCCGGGCATCAGGAAGCTCACCCGGATGTTGCGGTCGCCTAGCTCCTGCCGCATGCCGTTGGTCATGGCATTGACCGCGTGCTTGCTCGCGGAATAGGCGTTCGTTTCCGGCCCGCCCTTGCGGCCGGCCAGCGACGAAATGTTGATAATGTCGCCCACACCCTGCGCCAGCATATGCGGGATCGCCGCCTTGCAGGTGTAGACCGTGGCGAGCAGATTGATGTCGATGACCTTGCGGTATTCGTCGAGATCGGCCCCTTCGATGCCGCCAGCCTGCATCACTCCGGCAGAATTGATCAGGATGTCGATCCGTCCCAGCTGCCGGGCGGTATCTTCCACCGCGGCAATCGCATCGGCCTCGACAGCCATGTCGCCTGGCAGCGCCAGCGCCTTGCTGCCGGCGGCCTCGATCTGCGCCGCGATTTCGTCTAGCCGGTCCTTGCGGCGGGCCGATATGGCAACTGTTGCGCCGGCGGCGGCGAGCGCGACTGCTGTTGCGGCCCCGATTCCTGAGCTCGCGCCGGTAACCAATGCAACTTTCCCTGCAAGCGACTGCGCCATATCTCTCCCCTAACAATCGTGCGAGTCTGTAAGCGCGAGCGTTGGCAAGTGCACCATCGGCTGTCAATTGACTTGGCTGAACACATGTTCAATTTTCCCGCATCACACACCGGAATCTGACATGCCCGGTCGTGGTGTCGAACACCAGGCTGCCCAGATGCGCCAATTCGGGCAGCATACCGGGATACTGCGAGGGATCGGGCGTTAGTTCGGCAAAGGTGACATGGCCGGTGGACGCGACGAATTCGGCAAACGCTGCATTGGTCACCGGCGCAGGGTCGATGCGGAAGCGATCGACGCGCACTATCCTAACCGGAGCCTCCTCAGGGTAAAAGCGTTCCGACCCCATGGCAAAAGTTCCTCCTGGGATCGCAATCATGCCTTGAGGCAAAATCGAAGTAGACATGCGGTACTTTCACTCCCGTTGGGCACGCTAGTGGATTGATTTTGACATTCCAGTCCCGCTTTCGGCAGGGGAGTGTTCGAATGTCAAAATTATAAAATCCACTAGAACCAATCGTTTCTCTAGTGGTTCTTATGTTTCCGACATATGCTCTGCTCTATCCGAAAGGGATGCAAATGTCGGAAACGAACCACTAGCCACGACATAGCCGAGCTTCAACAAGACACTGGCAAATCAATCCTCGCTCCGCCACATTGACCGCAAGAACGGCGGGGCACACCTCTGCCGCGAGAGAGGTAGTCCATGAAAGTCCAACCCGCCGCCTTCCTGCGCACCACCCTGCCGCTTGGCGTCGATATGATCGAGCAATACGATTCGGGGCGCTATCATTCGATCTGGTTGCCCGATCACATGGTGTCGTTCTGGCCGGACACGATCTGGACTCCGGAATTTACCGATCTTGCCACGGCCTCGCATTCGCCGCACCGGCATCTCGATGCAATGGTTGTCGCGGGCGCGGCAGCGGTGCTTAGCAAGAATGTGCCGATAGCCACTTCTGTGGTCGATACCGTGCGGCGCCATCCGGCGATGCTGGCGCAGGCCGCACTGACGGTCGACCATCTCTCCAAGGGTCGGTTCATCCTGGGTGTGGGCTCGGGCGAGACCGAAAATACTGTCCCGTACGGGTTCGATTTCGACAAGCCGGTGAGCCGGTTTGAAGAGGCGCTGAAGGTCATCAAGCTGCTGTGGGAGAGCGAAGGCACGGTCGATTTCGATGGCCAGTTCTACAAGCTCGAACATGCCCGGATGGATACCGATCTCTATGACGGCAAGTGCCCGAAGATCTGGGTGGGCTGCTCCGGCCCGCGCATGCTCGACATTGCCGGACGCTATGCCGACGGCTGGTGGCCGTTAGGCGCGTGGCGTCCTGAGGAATATGCCGAAAAGCTCGGCCGCTTACTGACTTCGGCGGAAAAAGCCGGGCGCGATCCGGCGGCAATTGTTCCGGCGAATATCATGATGTGCCTGCTCGGCGAGGAGGCGGAAATCGCCGAGATGCTCGATCAGCCATTGGTCAAATCGATCTTGCTGATGCTGACGGGGGAGGAACTGGCGCGGTTTGGGCATCAACATCCTTTGGGGCGCGAGTGGCGCGGCTATCAGGATATCAACCCAGGCATTCTCACCCGAGAGAAGATCATCGAATTCTGCGCCGCAGTCGACAAGCAGGCAATCCTCGACCTGATCCCGTGCGGCTCGCCCAAGGAAGTCGCGAAGAAGTTCAGGGGCTTCATCGATGCCGGCATGCGGGTGTTCAAGGTGATGGACTATGGCGGCATGGCCGGGCTCAAATTTGGCGCCGCATCGGCGGCCAAGGTCCGAGAGACCGAGGACGAAGTGCTGCGTATGTGCGAGGGGGTTTAAACCGTGAAAGACATGTTGAACGCGGGGGAACTGCTTGCCGTTGCCGAGCAGGAAACCGGCTTGTCCGATTGGGGGGATGACACCTTCGAACAGCGCTTCGGCCTCGCGGTCAAACATATCAACACCATTCCGATGGACGAGGCAGGGCGGCGGGCGGCTGCGCTCAATTGCCACTGGCTGCTGACTGATCGGCTCAAGTTTTTCGAGGATCGCAAGGTTTATCCGCTCGATGACGAAGTGATCGACCGCCCGATGTTCGCAACCGGCGAGCCGCGCTCGGGCACCACTTTGATGCATGCGCTGATGTCGGTCGATCCCGATGCGAGGGCGCTGCGGTTCTGGGAAGTGATGCATCCGTCGCCGCCGCCGGGCGTAGCGGGCGAAAGTCATCCGGGCATCAAGCTGGCCGAGCAGGAATGGGCGGAAATCAACAGCAAGATGTGGAAGTGGCTGCATTGTCACCCCTACAACGACATGGGCGGCGACGGTTTGCCCGAGGACGAACGCACCTGGGCTTTCGATTTCCGGGTGATGACGCCTACTGCCTGGTGGCGTGTGCCGATGCAGAACCTGTCGATGGGCCTGCCGACCGATGCCGCCGCGCAAAACCGCATTCACAAGATGATGCTTCAGGCCTTCCAGTACAATAGACCGAAGAAGTACTGGGTTTTGAAGGGCTTCCACGGTTTCCGCCTCAAGGAATTCTTCGACACCTATCCAGACGCCACTCTGGTCTGGCTGCACCGCGATCCGGTGCAGGTCGCAGCCTCCAGCACAGCGATGATGCGCGACATCATGGAAGGCATCGTCGGCAAGATCGATCTGGTC
>JBDSSP010000126.1:0-7393 GCA_039928735.1 Novosphingobium sp.
CGCTCAGTCATCGCCGAACTTTATGCTGCCTATGCCCAGGAGCCGGGGCTGATGGACGAGAGCTGGCATTCGCGCCTGCCTGACCTCCAGCCCGAGCGCAGCCGCTATATTGCCGATTACATCGCCGGTATGACCGATCGCTATGCCATCCGCTGCCACGCGGCGATCTATGGTCGCACGCCGGAGGGGCTGCGTAATGTTTGAAGCCTGTCTCCGGGGGATAAGTTGCCGAATTCCTTTGACTCGAATCGGCTGCACCCGCCAAGCCGTGGCTGTCGCTGACAGCGCGGGAGAGTCTCACCTTGCAGGTGGGCGCCGAAGGAGCAACCGCCCCGGAATCTCTCAGGCAAACGGACCGCGTGCGTCGACAGCGATACTCTGGAAAGAGGTGCACCTGATGCACCCGCCGAAGGGGTAACTTGCGGCCCGCGCTGCGAGGAAAGCTCTCAGGTTTCCGCGACAGAGGGGGCGCCGATAGTGGTGCATTCTGTGCGGAGCCGTGCTTGTGAACGATATTCAAGATCATGATCCCGACGCGCCGCCGGAAGGCCCGCTGACCTTGCCGCTCGATGCCTGGCACCGCGCGAAAGGTGCGCGGATGGTCGAGTTCGCCGGCTACTGGATGCCGGTGCAGTATGAAGGCATCATCGCCGAACACCTGTGGACGCGGGATAGCGCCGGGTTGTTCGATGTTAGCCACATGGGCCAGCTTTTTCTTTCAGGAGAAGGCCTCGACGCGTCGCTGGAGGCACTTCTGCCGATCGATCTTGCGACGCTTCGCGAGGGTCAGGTGCGCTATTCGCTGTTGCTCGATGACGAGGGCGGGATACTCGACGACCTGATGGTCACGCGCTGGGGCACTGGCCTCTACATGGTGGTCAATGGCGCGACCAAGTGGGACGATATCGGCCATTTGCGCGCTCATCTGCCTGACGAGATCACGCTTAACCACATGGCGGAACCGGCGCTGCTTGCCTTGCAGGGGCCACAGGCCTTCGCCGCACTCGAACCGCTGGTATCGGGCGAAACACCGTTCGCGTCGCTCACTTTCATGCGCGGCGCGGCATTCAGGCTTTGCGGCGTGGACGTATGGATCAGCCGCTCGGGCTATACCGGGGAGGATGGGTTCGAGATTTCGCTGCCCGGGGAAAATGCTGCGGCGATTGCCGATGCGCTCTGCGCGCTGCCGCAAATCAAACCCATCGGCCTTGGCGCGCGCGATTCGTTGCGACTGGAAGCGGCGCTGCCGCTCTATGGCCACGACCTGACCGAGGAGACCGACCCGGTCAGCGCTGGGCTAAGCTTCGCCATTGTGAAGCGTCGCCGATCGGAAGGCAGGTTCCCGGGCGCGGAACGCATTCTGAAACTGCTAGCCGAGGGCACAAGCGCGGTCCGCGTCGGGCTCGCGCTCGAAGGCCGCATGGCAGCACGCGAAGGCGCGGCGGTTTATTTGGGCACTGAGGAGATTGGCCGGGTCACATCGGGCGGCTTCTCGCCGAGCCTCCAGCATCCGATCGCGATGGCTTATGTCGATGCGGCGCAGGCTGCGCCGGGCACTGCGCTCGAACTGGATAACCGGGGCAAACGGCTGGCCGCAAAGGTCGTGCCACTGCCCTTCGTCCCCCACCGCTACCACCGCTGAGGAGAGGCCCATGAGCCGTTATTTCACCAAGGACCACGAATGGATCGAAGTCGCTGGCGACACCGGGACAGTTGGCATCACCGACTATGCCCAGAACCAGCTGGGCGACATCACTTTTGTCGAACTGCCCGCCGCCGGGCAGGCAGTGGGTAAGGGTGACGGAGTCTCGGTGGTTGATTCGGTGAAGGCCGCATCGGATGTCTACACCCCGGTCAGCGGTACGGTTTCGGAAGTCAACGCGGCGCTGGAAAGCGAGCCCGAGCTGGTCAATGCTGATGCCGAGAAAGCCGGCTGGCTGTTCAAGTTGACCATGGCCGATGCGGGCGAGCTTGGGGCCCTGATGGATCGTGCGGCTTATGATGCTTATGTTGCTGAACTCTAACCCCCAACCCCGATCACCCTGAGCCTGTCGACGGGTGTATGGCGCGGCACCCTTCGACAGGCTCAGGGTGAGCGGGGTTTGTGAAATTGGAGACCAAGTTGAGATACCTCCCTGTGACTTCAGCAGACCGCACCGAGATGCTCGCTGTCATCGGCGCGGCCGAGATCGACGACCTCTTCGTCGATGTGCCCGCTGAGGCGAGGCTGTCCGGGCTGGTCCCAGGCCTGCCGCTGCATGCCAGCGAAATGGCGGTCGAGCGGCATATGACGGGTCTGGCAGGCCGCAATGTCAATGCGGGCGAAGTGCCGTTTTTTCTCGGCGCCGGCGCCTATCGCCACCACATTCCAGCCAGCGTCGATCACCTGATCCAGCGCGGCGAATTCCTGACTTCATATACTCCGTATCAGCCCGAAATCGCGCAGGGTACACTGCAGGTGCTGTTCGAATTCCAGACACAGGTCGCACGGCTGTTCGGGACCGACATTGCCAATGCCTCGATGTATGACGGCTCGACTGCCTGCTGGGAGGCTGTTGCCATGGCGGGGCGCGTCACCAAACGCAGCCGCGCCGTGCTGTGCCGCGGGCTGCATCCGCATTATGTCGCGACCATCCGCACCATGGCGCAATTCACCGGCGACAAGGTGGATGGCCGCAGTCCGCGGCTGGAACCGCTGCCCGACGTTGCCGGGCTGATCGATGCGATCGACGGTGAAACGTCGTGCGTCGTCGTGCAATATCCCGATATTCTGGGCCGCGTCACCGACCTCGCGCCCATCGCCGAGGCGGCGCACGCCAAAGGTGCACTGCTGATCGTCGTGGTGACCGAGCCGGTGGCGCTGGGGCTGCTCGAAGCGCCGGGAAATCTGGGCGCAGACATCGTGGTTGGCGAGGGCCAGTCGCTGGGCGTCGGCCTCCAGTTCGGCGGACCTTATCTCGGCCTGTTCGGCTGCAACGAGAAATTCGTTCGCCAGATGCCCGGAAGGCTTTGCGGTGAGACTGTCGATGCCGATGGCAAGCGCGGTTTCGTGTTGACCTTGTCGACCCGCGAGCAGCACATCCGGCGCGAGAAGGCGACGAGCAACATCTGCACCAATTCGGGGCTGTGTGCGTTGGCATTCAGCATCCACATGACGCTGCTCGGCGGCGAGGGATTGGCGCGGCTGGCCCGGCTCAACCATGCGCGGGCATCGGCGGCGGCGGTTCGTCTGGCGCAGGTTCCGGGCGTGCGGGTGCTGAACGAGACGTTTTTCAATGAGTTCACCCTCGTCCTGCCGGTCGATGCCAGCGCGGTGGTCGAAAAGCTTTCTGAGCGTAATGTGCTGGGCGGGGTATCGCTGGGGCGGCTATATCCCGCGGCCGGCGAACTGGCGCAAGGTCTCCTGGTGACAGCGACCGAGACGACCACGGCTGAGGATATCGAGGCGCTGGCCGGTGCCTTGCAGGAGGTCTTGGCATGAACGCAGTGAACCCTTCCGGCTGGCGTCCGGAGCGAGGCGGCACAGCACCCGCGTCATCATCGCCAACCGCCAGCGGCGATCGGGGCTTGTCGCTGGAAGAGCCGCTGATTTTCGAACTGGCCGCACCCGGCGATTTTGGCGCCAAGTGCGGCGTCGATTTCGACGAGCCGGACGTGGCCCCGTCGCCGTCACTCAGCCGCTTCCTGCGCAACGCGCCCCCTGCGCTTCCTGGCCTCACCGAGCCAGAGACGGTGCGCCACTACACCCGCCTGTCGCGCCAGAACTATGCCATCGATCTGGGGCCATTCCCGCTCGGCTCCTGCACGATGAAGCACAACCCGCGCTTGAACGAGAAAATGGCGCGGCTGCCCGGCTTTGCCGATATCCATCCGCTGCAGCCGCATGCCACCCTGCGCGGGGCTTATGAAGCGATGGCGCAGCTTGCCGACTGGCTGACCACGCTGACCGGCATGGCGGCGGTGGCCTTGACGCCGAAAGCGGGCGCGCATGGTGAGCTGTGCGGCTTGCTGTGCATTCGCGCGGCGCAGCTCGCCAAGGGAGACGCGCGCTCGGTCGTACTGGTTCCCGAAAGCGCGCACGGCACCAATCCTGCGACTGCCGCCTTTGCCGGCTACCGCGTCGAGAATATCCCGGCCACTGCAGATGGGCGGGTCGATCTTGCGGCGCTCAAGGCGCGGCTTGGTCCAGACGTTGCCGGAGTGATGATCACCAACCCCAACACATGCGGCCTGTTTGAGCGCGAGATGAAGGCGATTTCCGACGCGGTCCATGAAGCGGGCGGCTATGTCTATTGCGACGGGGCCAATTTCAACGCGATCGTTGGCAAGGTGCGCCCCGGCGATCTCGGCATCGATGCCATGCACATCAACCTGCACAAGACCTTCTCCACCCCGCACGGCGGTGGCGGTCCGGGGGCGGGGCCGGTCGTACTCTCAGCAGCAATGGCGCCCTTCGCGCCCTTGCCCTTCGTCACCCGCCAGGCCGATGGCTCGGTGCGGCTGATCGAAGAGGCCGATGCGCCCACCGATCATCCGCAGAGCTTTGGCCGCATGTGCGCTTTCCACGGCCAAATGGGCATGTTCACCCGCGCGCTGACCTATATCCTCAGCCATGGCGCGGATGGACTGAGGCAAGTGGCAGAAGATGCGGTGCTCAATGCCAACTATGTTCTGCGAAGCCTGGAGGACGTGCTCGACGCGCCGTTCGGCAAGGCGGGACCCTGCATGCACGAAGCACTATTTAGCGATGCCGGACTGGCCGAGGGCTTCACGACGCTTGATGTGGCAAAGGGGCTGATCGACGAGGGCTTTCACCCGATGACGGTCTATTTCCCACTGGTCGTCCACGGGGCGATGCTGGTGGAACCAACCGAGACAGAGAGCAAAGCAGGGCTCGATCGGTTCATCACCAGCATGCGCAGCCTCGCCGAGCGGGCAAAGGCTGGTGACGAACAGCTTAAATCAGCCCCTCACTTCGCGCCCCGGCGAAGACTGGACGAAACCCAGGCAGCCCGCAAGCCGGTGCTGGCTTGGCGCGGGGACACGCCTACTTGTTGATTGCGTCCGAAGTCGTGTTGGCGGCAGATTCAAGATCCTTGCCGGCGCCGCGGACGGTGTTGCAGGCTGACGCGACGAGCACGATGCTGCTGACGGCGAGAGTGAGAATGGCTTTGCGTAACATGGCTGGCTTCCTGATTGAACGACCCGCAGGATGAAGTCGTTTAACTTGCAGCTGCCTGAACCAGTCGCAATCAATTGGCGTCAAGCGCGGCGAGTTGTGTCAGATTGCGGGCCAGCCGATGTTCGCGCCAGGCAATCACGGTGCCAGCAAGGATGATGAGTGGCGCGCCTAGCCAGGTTGTTGCCGGTGGCAGGTGGTCCCAGACCAGCCAGCCATAGAGTGTCGCCCAGATCAGCGAGGTGTAGTCCATCACAACAACGCTGGCGACCGCGCCATGGCGCAAAGATGCGGTCACACCCAACTGGCCGCCAAGTCCGGTCGCTCCGATCGCAAGCAGCAACAGCCATTGCCAGGGACTGTGCGCAGTCATGTAAAACGGTTGCAGCACGAATATCAAGGCCGAGCCGAACAGTGAGAAATAGAACACGATCGTCACCGGTTCCTCGGTCCGCCCCATGTCGCGGATCAGGAAGCTGACCATTGCGGTCAGCAGAGCGGATGCCAGCGCAATCATGCCGCCGAATAGCGGGATCTGTCCATGTCCGGGCTGGGCAATGATCACTACCCCGGCAAAGCCGAACACAACTGCCGTCCAGCGCCATGGGCCAACGAATTCACGCAATACCAGTGCAACGATAATCACCACGAATAGCGGTGTGGTGAAGCCCAGCGTGGTCGACTCTGCCAGCGGCAGCAGCAGAACGGCAGTGAAATTGCAGACCATGCCGATCATGCCGACGACCGAGCGCAAGGCATGGGTTCGCGGTTTGTCGGTCTTGAGCCGCCCGAGCTCGCCCCTGATTGCAAGGTAAACCAACACCAAGGGGACTGTCAGGAACTGCCGCCAGAACATGATTTCGGGCAGCGACACGCCGCTTGTCCCCGCGAGCTTGATGAGCAGCGCCATGGTCGCAAATGAGGCAGCCCCGGCGATGCGCACCCCAAGGGCAAAGATCGGGCGTTGGGGATGATCCACGCGGCGGGTTTAATTCCGCAGCACAGCAAGGCAAGGGGCACAGGATGGAATTTCAAACGATCATGCTGGCGACAAGCGGCGCGGTCGCCGTGGCAATCGCCGTCGTTGCCGGGCTCGGCGACCGCCGCCGAATGCGCCGCAGCGATCCCGATGCGGTAGGTTTTATGCCATGGCGCGATGTGGCGTTCTGGTCGTCGATGATCGCAGCCGTTCTGCTTGGGCTAGCGGCGAAGGCGTGGGTTGCGGGGTAAGGGTAAGGCCGCGGCAGGGTGTCCGTGCCGGTATTGTCAGCTTTCGCCATGAATGTTATAACATCTGTATGAACAGCCTCAAGATCACCAAGATCGGCAATTCTGCCGGGATCATCCTGCCCAAGGAACTGCTGGCGCGTTTGCGCGCCGGTGTGGGGGATTCGCTGTTTGTCAGTGAGGCACCAGATGGCGTCCGGCTGACCACAGCCAATCCGGATTTTGCCGCCAAGATGGATCTTGCCGAGCAGATCATGCGGGAAGACCGCGATATTCTGCGCGTTCTGGCGAAGTAAGCAGCCATGTCGGAATTTCGTATCGAGCCGGTCTGGCTCGAACCCGAAGTGGCGTTTGCCCTTCATGATCGCCAGCTTGCCGAGCATGGCGGTGCCGCGGGCGTTCGCGACAGTGGGGCGCTTGAATCCGCCCTGATGCGGCCGCGCAATCGCTGGGAATACGGCGAAGATGACATGGCCGTTTTAGCGGCTGCCTATGCCTATGGTATTGCTCGCAATCACCCATTTGCCGATGGCAACAAGCGCACGGCGTGGGTTTTGGCGCGGCTGTTCCTCGCGATTAACAAAGTGCCGATTGTCTATGCCAAGGAGGAGGCCATTACGATGGTCCTCGCCCTCGCTGCCGGTGAACTCCCCGAGGACGAGTTGGCCGACTGGTTTCGCGAACACACCTCGAAGATTTAGAGGCACGCCTCAAGGTAGGCCTGATCGAAACCGAACTGCCGCGCTTTTTCAAGCGTATAGGGGCGCAGGCCGGAAGGCTGGAATTCGCCGATGATCTTGCCATCGTCGCTCTCGTCGAGATATTCGAACTTGAACAGCTCCTGTGTGACGATGACATCACCTTCCATGCCGATCACTTCGGTGATGTTGGTGGTGCGACGCGAACCATCGCGCAGACGCTGGACCTGAACCACGAGATCGACCGATTCGGCGATCTGGCGCGAAATAGCTTCCTTGGGGATCTTGA
>JBDSSP010000127.1:0-6224 GCA_039928735.1 Novosphingobium sp.
ACCCTGAGCTCAATATCGCGGCGGATCGCCTGGCTGCTGATCGGATCGAGCGGATTATACGGCACAGCCTCGTCCTGCGGCGCGGTTGTCGGCGAGGTCAGATCGTCGATCAGCGCGATCAGCGCCTGCGGTTCGACTTCGGCGACGGTAAGGTTCAACGAGCGCAGCATGCCTGTGAGGCCTTCGCGCAAGGAGCCAAGCTCGGCATTGGTGACCTGCGAGCCTGCCGGAACCCCGACCGAGATGAAAATCTGATGGTGACGCGCGTAGAACGGCGCGTCGCGGCATCCTGAATTCCACACCAGGTCATAGAGCCGCCTGACTCTTGCCCGTGCAATTGCCTCATAGACCCCGCCCTGCTCGTAACGCGGGGCAAACCACGGCGCGACGATCCGGCTGATGCGGGGGGAAGCAAGATGCAAAACCTGCACGCAGGCACCCGCGGGAAGTCCTTCGGAAAAGAAGCTGCCCAAGATCTCACCGGTGCGCTCGTCCGCGCCGATCAACGGCGCGACCTGCAGGATGAACCCGCGCGAGGCCGCGTTGATATAGAGGCGGCTCGATGTGTCGAACACGCGGTAGGGCAGATAGTCCGACAGCATGTCGAGCATCAGCGCCGGGCGCGCCGCTTCGGGGCCTTCGCTATCGCCGGTGAGCCCGGCAAGTAGCCGGTCCCGGACACTGGCAAACGACAGCGTCATCACTGCGCCTCCCTTGCAGGCAAGGCCGGAGTCTCGCTGGCTTCGGGCGCTGGGGGTCCCATCTTCTTGGGCGCCCGCGCATGCGCCGCATTGATCGCCTCGATGCTCGGGAACAGCAGCGCCGAGCCCTGGTCAGTGGATCGAGGGGTTCGGGTCCCGGGGGCAGGTGGGTCGAACCCCTCGATCCCCGGAGCATGCGCTCCGGCTACGGCCTCGCGGGTCGTGCTGGGGAGGGGGAGCAGCTGCGAGGCCAAGGGCAGAATAGGATCGTCTGTGATGGGCGGGGCAAAGTCGTCGGCTGCAGTATTGTTGGCAGCATCACTGGCAGTGTCCCCACCAGCGGTTGCGGCATGGCGTTCTGCCTTCAGCCGCTCGTTGATCGCGCGGCCGAGCGCCTTGGGACTGGCATCGCCGGGAAGTGCGCGTGCCCGTGCCGCCCAGTCCGAGGCTTCGGCGAGCGCCCAGGCGGCCGCCTCGTCATGGAATATCCCGGCGCGGTCGATATGCGCAGGAAACACCACTTTGAGCATATGTTCGCGCGTGCGGGCCAGATCGCCCGGTTCGGCGCGGGCCCAGCTCTGCCGCTGCGGCGGGCCCAATGGACCGGTCTCGTCGGTGAGGCCGCCAATGGCCCGCTGGTCGATGACCCGCGAGGGCGCGCAGTCCCCCTTGGGGGCGCGGCAGCTGAAGTCGCCCGCGACATGGCCGCCGAGCGTGGTGCAACCGGCCAGCAGCGCGAAGGGCGCTGCGGCAAGCAGGCGGGAAAAGTACGGGGCGCGGCTCATTTCGCGGCTCCCTTCAGGAAGCGCGTCAGTTCTACTGCCGGGCGGAAGCCTTCAAGCACCGCGCCGTCGGATGGGCGCACGATCACCGGGGTTCCGGCAAAGCCATGCGTCCGGGCGAACGCTTCGTTGGCGTCAAGCCCGGAAGTGTCGCAGCGGCGCGCTTCGGTCAGGCTTTCGCCAGCATAGGCAGTGCGAAGCGCGCGCGGGCGGTCTGCGGCGCACAGGACCTGTTCGGAAAGGCGGCGGCTGTCCGCACCGAAGATCGAGATCGGCCGTTCCTCGACGCGTGCGCCGATTTTCTCCAGCTCCGCCGACAGCCGCTTGCAATAGCCGCAATGGAAGTCAGAGAAGACCACCACCCTGGGCCCACTTTCAGGACCCCATGTGATCGCGCCATTGGCGGGAAGCCCTGCCAGCGAAATATTGGCAGCAGCGACTTTATGCTCGGGCTTGGCACCCGGGTCCTCGGCGTCGGCATCGGTTTCGCGCCTGAGCCCGCCAGCGGCAAGCAGGTCGGGATTGAGCGCGAGCAGCCGCGCCGCGGTCAGATCCTGGCGGCTCTCCATATCATAGAGCCGCCCGACCATCAGGAAGCGTGCCTGGCGGTCGACATAGAACAGCGTCTTCTTCGAGACCACTTCGCACAAGGAGCCGAACCCGTCGCAGATGAGGCTGTCGATCGGCGTTCTGGGCAGCCGCAGCTTCAGTGCCTCGCGCACATCGTGTACGAGGCGCGAGGTGTCGGGCGGTCCGGCGATCCCGGCGGCGGCAACGCCGCTCGCAGCGCCAAGGGCCAGGGCGAGCGCAGTTACAAGCGCCGGGCGGACCCGGGGCGGGAATTTAGACAATTTCATTTGGAGCTCCTCACGTAAACACCGTCAAGAAAGACGATTTCGACTTCGATGCCGGTCGGCATCTCGACGACCGGCTGATATTGTTCGGCGCGTTCGATGAGATATTTGCTCACCGTATCGGCGGCCTCACCGACGCCCTGGCCAAGACCGCCACTGGCGATATCGGCGCCTGAAAGCTTGGCGCGCTGGCCATTGCTGGCGGTCACATTGCTTGAGAATGTGGAGTTGGCATTGGCCGAGAAGCCGCGCCCGAACCCGCCAACGATTCCGGCAAGCAAGGCCTGGCTGATAAGATTGCCCTCGCGGCTGACAACGCGGCCGCGCACTCCGGACTTGCCGGCAAAGCTGATGAAGCCCTTGACCTCTGAGACCGCGACCCGCCCGCCAGGCTGGTCGCAGGTCATGCGCGCCAGCTTGACATAGACCTTCTCGCTGGAGAGATCGCCGCGCGCCGCGCCATTGACCACGCAGCCCTGGATGCGGGTGGTGAGCACTTTGCCGTTCTGCACCACCGAGCGCGCGGGACCGGTGATCCTGAGGATCACAGGCAGCGGGTCGGTCTGGCTCGAAACCCCGGCCGGGGCATCGACGCCGACGATCACCCGCGCGCTCGCGTAGGAGTTGGGCGGCAAATAGTCGGGGCTGTCCTCGGTCACCAGCGCCGGGACATCGGGACGCTGGACCTTGAGCGAGCCACCCGTCCCCGTGCCCGCGCCCTTGTCGCTGGCGAAAGCCATCAACTTGACTTCGGCGGGCGCGCCCTGGCTGTCTGCGCCAGGCGGCGGCATGGCTGGGGACCCTGGCCCGCGCGCATCGTAGCTTCCGGCCTGCGGCCCATAGGCCGGAGCCGGACGCAGCGGCATCGCTGCCGACGCCGCAGCCGATGGCGCCGCTGGCTTTTCAGCAAGCTGGTTCTTGAGCGCGGTGTTCTCGGCCGAGATCGCATCGATCGCGGCCTGGCCGTTGCTCTTCATCGCCTGGTTTTCGGACTTGAGGCCTTCGAGCTGCTTCTGGATGTCGGAGGCCGGCATGGTGCTGTCGCGCAGCGCTTTCTGGTCGCGCACCACCCCGTCGAGCCGGTTGCCATAGACCGCGACGAATTCGCGATTGGACAGGTCGCGGTTGACCAGACCGGCAGTCTCGATAGTGGTCGCACCGCCTGCGTCCGCATTGGTCTTGGGGCCGCCGCCGAAGATGAACCAGCTGGCTCCGCTGAGCGCGACGGCGGCGATACCGGCAAGCAGCATTCTTTGCCGCCTGGCTGTCCGTGCGTTGAGTTCGGTGAGGGCCCCGGCCAATTGTCCTTCGCCCGGATGTCCTTCGCCTGGGCGATCTTCCCCCTGGCGGCTTTCGCCCGGCAGCGTGACGCCCACGCCCTTCGGCAGACCTGTTTCGGGATCGCTCATGGCTGGGGCACTCCGGCGCTGGTGATGATGAAGGCGCTGGTCGCGTCGCCTGGGGCGAGCTTTGCCGCCCCGAGGCTGACGGCGACGGCGTCCCTGGGCGCGAGATCGCGCTCGGCGAGGGTCACCGGCGCGGTGCCGCGATTAACGATACGGATGGTCTTGCCGGTAAGCGCTGCTCCTCGGTATTCGGCGACAAGTTGCAGCTCGAGGTCACCAACGCGAACCGGGTGGTCCGAGGCCTGGCGCACGATAAATCCGGGCAGCGCCACATTGTTTGCCATGGCCTGGATCAGCCGCACTGCACTGGCGGACTGCGGAGTTTCGGCTTCCCATTCAGCCGCATCATTCTTTGCAAGCGCGGGATTGGTGACGAACACCTGCTGGGCGTCGATCGCGGCAATCGTGCAGGCGAACTTGTAGACGAAGCCCTTCCTGGTGGTGGCAAAGAAGGACAGCTTCCCGGCTGCGAATGTTTCGGGGACCGAGAGATAGATGTCGCCTCGGACCGGCTCGTTGGTCACGGCAAAGTCGTTGTAGGGATAGCCGCTCGAGATCTTCGACACGCTGGCGAACTGGTCGCCGACCAGTGCGATGCGGGTGAGCTCGTGCCGGGACACGGTGCAGTCGATGCGGGCGTTGTCGGCACCCTGGCGGAACTCGTCGGCATGCGCGGGAAGCGCGGCGGCGAGCGCCAGCAGCGGCATCATGGATTGAAAGAGCCGTTTCACTGGCCATCTCCCTTGGTTTTGTCGGTGGCAGGGAGCTGGGCGAAGCCGGTGAGCGCGAGATGCAGCCCGGAGTACGTCCAGCGGAAACGGAAGCGGCGCTCGTCGGACGCGATCACTTGCGCGCCGACAAAGGTCTTGAGCGTCCCGGTGACATCGGAGGTAAGCGCCGCCGGATCGACCTTCATCGCCCGGATCACGAAGCTTTGCGTCACATCCGAACCGCGCTGCTCGGTGACGATTTCCATGAGTTCCGCCTTGAGGCGGCCGAAAGCGGCGGGATCGGCCAGATCGAGGATCGCCTGCATCCAGTAGTCGAGCCCCTCAGGGCTGCGGTTGAGCAGCATCAGCGCGGTATCGCGGGTGACCAGCTCAAGATATTCCGAGGACACACCGGCGCTCGAGACCGATATCGGCCGGCTGATCGTCGGGGTCAGCACGATCTCGCGGGGGCGGGTGGCCAGGAAGCTTCCCGCAACCACTGCCGTGATCGCTAGCAGGCTCGAAGTGAGCGCGAGGAAATTGCGCTGGCGCAGGTAGGTCTGCGCGCGGTCATGCGCGATATGGCTAAGCATAGTGGTGTTTCCTGATGAGTATCGTCTGAAGCTTCGGGCCCAAAGAGCTGGGGGCGCATCAACCGGCGAGCAGGCGGCAGTGGGAGGGCGGCGTTGCTGTGAGACCGAGCACCGATCCGGGCAGATACCAGTAGGCGGCATGACGGACCCAGGATCCGGCGCGTCCGGCTTTGGCCTTCCGCAAGGAAAACCAGGCTCCGAATGCAAGGCCGATGCCGACAAAGATATGCTGCGTCAGAATGCCCCAGGTGAAGGGAATGAACATTCCTGCGAACTCGTCGATGGTCCACAAACCGATGAGCTCGGGATCATCCAGACGCCTGGGAACGATGTACCGGTCAGCCATCTCGCCGCCCTCCCGTGCCAGCGGTCAGATGACCGCAGTCACCACCGAAGTGACGATGGGAACGCCGGTGCCCACTCCGATGCCGACGCCAACCGGCACCGCGACCTGACCGAGCGAGAAGCGGCCCGAGGCGAGGCCGATCAGACCACCGGCGAGTGAAAGCACGGTGATGATCTTGCCGCCCGAACCTTCGAGGAAGTCGGTGAACTTGACGAGCGCCGGCCCAAAGGTGGTATCGGCGCCGGCATAGGCTGCGCCGGCGGCCAGTGATGCGATGGCGATGGGGAGGGCAAGTTTGCCGAGGCGGGCAAGCGGCGTGGGGAGGGCAGGCGTCTTCATGGGAAGGGGACTCCGTATAAATCAGTCAGCGAGCAGGTTCGTTCGCTGTATGTTCTGGATGACGGAGCAATTGCCGTGTAGGAAAGCAGGATGCGTTCCTCGGGCGGTATTTGACGATGATTTTATGAATGAAGAGCGCGAGGGCCGCATTCTGCGACGGAACTGCGCATGTTTTGCCCAGGAGTGGCCAAAATCCGAGACACCGTGGCCAATTTGCGTGTCACCCCGGCCAGAACTAGCGCCACGAGGTGATTCGCGGGTCTCTAGGAAATCCTCTAAGTTCATGTAATGTTCTTTTTGCTTTCCTACAGGCGGCGCGAATGCGTAGCTCGGGTAAGGACCATCGACTCGGGCGCATTATGGAACAGCAGCAACTCCCTGAACTGAACGCCCCGATCACGCGGCTGCTGGCGGAAGCGGTTCGCTGCTCTGGCCGGTCGCGGCGGGATATTGCCCGCAGCGCAGGGATGCACAAGGACGTGCTGATGCGCAC
>JBDSSP010000128.1:0-11410 GCA_039928735.1 Novosphingobium sp.
GCAGCCTTGGCGGGCTCATACATGCCCGGATCGGTCGGCAGTTGCAGCACGAAGAAGCTGAGCAGGATCGCGCCCACCAGCGGGACGAAGCCGAATTGCGCCAGCCGGTCAGCTGTGGGTTTGCCATGGAGCTCCGCAACGCTGCTCGAAATGCTGATCAACAGCAGGAATGGAAATATCCCCGCCTCGACAGCCAGCGGACCCAGCGCGACTTGCTTGGCGCCAAGCACGCCGGCGATGGTCACCATACCGCCGTAAAATACCGTCAGGAGCAACAACGAAGGAGAAATACGCAAGGCTTGATTGGGCGACTGGATGTTCATTTGCTGCTTTCCATGACCATTTCAGCGCCCTTTTCAGCAATCATCATCACCGGCGCATTGGTGTTGCCGGACGTTATGCGTGGCATGACCGATGCATCGATCACCCGCAAGCCAGCCAAGCCGATCACCCGCAGCCGCGAGTCGACGACACTTCCCATTGCCGCCGTGCCGACTGGGTGGAAAATGGTCGTGCCGACTTCGCTCGCAGCGCGCTGGAGTTCTTCTTCGCTGTCATGGCCGGGGCCGGGACGCAGTTCCTCAGGATGATAGGGGGCGAGTGCAGACTGGGAGACGATCTGCCTGGTGATGCGGATGGCTTGGGCGGCGGTGCGGCGATCGCCTTCAGTGGCGAGATAGCCCGGCTGGATCAGCGGCGCGCTCGCGGGATCGGCGCTGCTTATAGTGGTGCGGCCCCGGCTTTCCGGGCGCAAGTGGCAGACACTGGCGGTGAAGGCGGGAAAGGGATCGAGAGCGCCGCCGAAAGCCGCGAGGCTTAGCGGCTGGACGTGATATTCCAGATCCGGAGTTGCCAGCCGCGCGTCGCTTTTGACAAACATGCCGAGCTGGCTGGGGGCCATGGCCATCGGGCCGCTGCGGCGGACCATGTATTCAAGGCCGATAATTGCCTTGCCGATCAGGCTGGAGGCGCGCTGGTTGAGCGTCGCCACTTTCGACACCCGCCAGGCGCAGCGCAACTGCAAGTGGTCCTGCAGATTGCCGCCCACTTCGGCCCGGTCTATCAGCGGTTCGATGCCCAGGCCTGACAGGTGCGCCGCATCGCCAATCCCTGAACGCTCCAGGATCGCGGGGGAGCCGATGGCCCCTGCGGACAGCAGCACTTCGCCTGCCGCACGAGCGAACCGCTGTTCAGTGCCCAGCCTGTAGGTCAGGCCCACGGCTCGCCCCTCTTCGATCAAGACTCGCTCAACCAAGGCGCCCGTCACCACCTGCAAATTGGCCCGCCTGCGCACCGGCTTCAGGAATGCGTCCGCCGCGCTCCAGCGCCAGCCCTTGCGCTGGGTGACGTCGAACAGCGACGAGCCGAAATTGTCGCCGCGATTGAAATCCGCGACCGGCGGTACACCCCACTGCTCCGCGGCGCGTTGAAACGCCTCGAGAATCTCCCACCGCAGCCGCTGTTTTTCGACGCGGATTTCCCCGCCAGCGCCATGGAACTCGTTCGCGCCCGCATAGTGATCCTCGGCCCGCTTGAACCGGGGGAGCACCTCGTCCCAGCCCCAGCCCTCGCAGCCGAACTGGCGCCAGCCATCGTAGTCCGCCGCCTGGCCGCGCATATAGATCATGCCATTGATTGACGAGCTGCCGCCCAGCACGCGACCGCGAGGATATTTGAGCTGACGGCCATTGAGGCCAGGCTCTGCGCCCGTCTCATAGCACCAATCCGTGCGCGGGTTGCCGATGCAATAGAGGTAGCCGACCGGAACTTTCACCCAGATATAGTTGTCGCGCCCGCCCGCCTCGAGCAGCAGCACCCGGCGGCGCGGATCGGCTGAGAGCCGGTTAGCCAGCACGCAGCCCGCGCTGCCCCCTCCTGCGATAATATAATCGAATGTGTCCATCTTGCGCCGAACGTCATCGGCGATAATCTGCGGCACTGCAATTTGCAAAAAGGGGAATGCCGACATGAGTGATCCACGCGCCATGGTGCAAACCATGATTTCGCTTGCATCGGCTTCGCTTGGCCTGGTGGCGGCGCTGGCCTGGAACGAGGCAATCAAGGCGCTGCTGGCGCAATTGCACCTTGGCGACAGCCTTGGCGGCCTGCTCAGCTATGCCGTGGTTGCGACGGTGCTGGCGGTAGTGGTGCTGGTGATGCTCGGCAGGTTGGCGGCGAAAATTGGCGGCGAAGCGGCATTCGAGCGCGAAGCCGAAGGCTGATCCGCCACATTGCATATGGCGCAGGGCCCGCCGATGCTATCTTTCATGATGGCAGGCGAATCGATATTTGTGTTCCGATTGCGTCGGCGGGGTTTGCCAGATTTCATCGTGAGGTGGCGTGATATGCGGCGAGCAGTAACTACCGGACTGGTGCTTGGCTACGCTGCCTTGCTTGTCGCCGCCAGCCCGCCACCCCGCAGCCCTGAACAGGTCGCCGAAGCTGCCCTAAAGGCCGCGCCAGTGTGGGACGGGCACAACGATGTCGCCGAGCGATTGCGCGATGACCGCAAGGATGTGATTGCGGACTTCGATTTTGCCGACACCAAGGGCACTGGCGATCCTGCAACCAAGCGCCCGGCAATGCAGACCGACTTCGCTCGAATGAAGAAGGGCCACGTCGGCGCTCAGTTCTGGTCGGTATACGTCAATTTCAACCTGCCCGAGCCGCAGGCTGTCCAGGCCACCCTGGAGCAGATCGACACGGTCAAGCGGTTGATCGCGCGGTATCCCGGACAGTTGCAGCTGGCGACGAGCGCTGATGAGGTCGAGCGCGCTATGCGTGCCGGCAAGGTGGCTTCGCTGATCGGCATGGAAGGCGGCGGTTCAATTGGCTCGTCGCTGGGCGTCTTGCGCCAGATGCATGCGCTCGGCGCGCGTTACATGACGCTCGCACATTACAAGACGATTGGCTGGGCGGATTCCTCGAACGACGTGCCGACCAATAACGGCCTCTCTCCATTCGGCCGCCAGGTCGTGCGAGAAATGCAGCGGCTCGGCATGCTGGTCGATCTCAGTCACGTGTCGGAAAAGACGATGATGGACGCGCTCGATGAAGCCCGCGCGCCGATCATGTTCAGTCATTCGGGTGCCCGCGCGGTCGATGGCCATCCGCGCAACGTCCCCGATGCCGTGCTAGACCGGGTCAAGGTCAATCGCGGCATCGTCATGGTTCCGGCGGTCAACTATTTCGTCAGCGAGGATCTGCGCCAATGGCGGGCGCTGCGCGCTGCCGAGGAAGCGCGGCTGAAGACAATTCATGTCGGCTATCCCGACCGGGTCCAGCCGGCGCTCGACACATGGGAGACTGCTCACCCGCAGCCCACTGCGACCCTGGCGCAGATCGCTGACCATATCGATCACATCGTCCGCCGGATCGGCGCTGATTATGTCGGCGTCGGCGCAGACTTTGAAGGCGGCGCAGGCGTGGCAGGCTTCGTCGATGTCGGCGATTACCCTGCCTTGTTCACCGAACTGGCCCGGCGCGGCTATTCGCGAGCCGATCTGGAAAAGATCGCCAGCCGCAACATGTTGCGCGTGATGCGGAGCGCAGAGGCCTATGCTCTGGCGCATCGTAGCGATCCGCCAATCGAGTCGCCGACGGGATTCTAATTTTCAGCCAGTCTTGCGCTTCTGCGCAGGCTCAATGCACTTCGCCTTGAACTCGCATATATCGTTGACCGGGCAGCGCCAGCATTCGGGCGTCCGCGCCTTGCAGATATAGCGGCCGTGCAGGATCAGCCAGTGGTGCGCGCCGACGCGGAACGGACCGGGGACTTTCTTTTCCAGCTGCTGTTCGACCACGAGAACGGTCTTGCCTTTGGCAAGGCCGGTGCGGTTGCCGACGCGGAAGATGTGCGTGTCGACCGCAAAAGTCTCGGCCCCGAAGGCGCAATTCATCACCACGTTGGCAGTCTTGCGTCCGACTCCCGGAAGCGTCGTCAGCACGTCGCGGTCGGCGGGAACCTCGCCGCCAAACTGGCTGACGAGGATTTCCGACAGTGCGATGACGTTCTTCGCCTTGCCATTGAACAGCCCAATCGTCTTGATGTGCTCTTTCAGCCCCGCTTCGCCGAGCGCAACCATCAGCGCAGGCGTCTTGACCTCCCGGAACAGCGCACGGGTCGCCTTGTTGACGCCGACATCGGTTGACTGGGCGGAAAGCACGACGGCGACGAGCAACTGGTAGGTATTGCCAAATTCAAGCTCGGTCTCAGGCGAGGGATTGGTTTCGGCGAGGCGGCGGAAGAATTCGAAAATTTCGTCTTTCTTCAAAGTCCCAGCACCTCGGGCATAGTGTAGCGGCCCGGACCCTTGCCGATCAGCCACTGCGCTGCCTTCACTGCCCCTTGGGCAAAGATCTTGCGGTTTTCGGCGTGGTGCGAGAGGGTGAGGTGTTCGTAGTCCGACAGGAACTGGACAGTGTGATCGCCGGCCACTTCGCCGCCGCGCAGACTGGCGAAACCGATTGTCCCCGCCTCGCGCGTTCCGGTCTGGCCGTCGCGTCCGCGAACGCTGTTTTCCGCCAGCGAAATCCCGCGACCAGCAGCAGCCGCTTCGCCGAGCAGCAGTGCGGTGCCAGATGGCGCATCGACCTTGCGGCGGTGGTGCGTCTCGACGATCTCGATATCCCAGTCAGCGCCCAGCCGGCTGGCCGCCTCGCGCACCAGATGTGCCAGCAAGGTCACGCCGAGCGAGGTGTTGCCGGTCTGCAGCACCGCGATCTTTTCGGCTGCATGATCGCACAACCAGTGGTGGCGTTCCTCAAGGCCCGTGGTGCCCACCACGATCGGCACGCCTGCCGTCATGGCCGCATCGAGATTGGCCTCCAACGCCTTTGGGCTGGAAAAATCGACCAGCACCTCGCTAACTTCGGCGAGCGCGAGCGGATCGCCACCCATGTCGATGCCGCCCGAATGGTCATGGCCCGCTGCGATGATTGCCTCGACCAGCGCATGCCCCATGCGTCCTGCACTGCCAATAATACCAATGCGCGCCATGCAAACCGTCCTGTTTCGATCAGCGGCGGGGATCGGCCTCCAGAACGGCCCTGGCACCCGCCAGATTCAAGTGTTGCGAATCGAAGTACAGCGGCGTGCCGTTCTTGATGATCCGCGTCGTATCTCCAGAAACCAGTGCGCTTGCGGGGTCAAGGATAGTGATGCTCCTGCGCCGGGTTTCGTGCGCAGCGCGCGCGACCTGGGCACCGAAACGCTCGAGCTCAATCTCGAGAGGTCGAATGGTTCGGCCTGGTTTGACCAGTCGCGCCTTGGACCGGCGACCGCAGTGGTGCCGGCCTGGGTCGAAGAAATGCTGTCAGGATCGCATTGAGACCGAACCCGGAATGGTGGGCGTAGCAAGGATTGAACTTGCGACCCCTACGATGTCAACATAGTGCTCTACCACTGAGCTATACGCCCGCACCATTCCAGTTGTGTGCCCGCATGACCGGGCAGGGAAGCGCCTTTAACTGCGGTGTCTCCGACTTGCAAGGTCAGATCGAAGCTTGCGCCGCCTGACCGAAAATGCGCTGCACTTCTATTACAAGATCGCGCAAGTGAAAGGGCTTCGACAGGATCTTGGCTTGCGGTGCTTCGCGACTCGCCCTGAGCGAAACCGCTGCGAAGCCAGTGATAAACATCACTTTGGTCTCAGGCGAGATGTCAGCGCAGCGCTGGGCAAGTTCGATGCCGTCCATTTCGGGCATGACGATATCGGTGAGTAGCAAGTCAAAAGCCTCGGTTTCAAGCCAGGGCAAGGCAGCAGTGCCGCGATCGACGGCAATCACTTCATAGCCTGCGCTTTCCAGCGCCCGCGCCAGATATGTGCGCATGGCGTCATCGTCTTCGGCGAGCAGAATGCGGATCATCGATCAGGCCCATTTTGTGACGGAACTTGCCTGTATCCCGGCCAGTCCCCGAATTGCATCACAAGATAGACTCCAATCGGTTAAAAATTTGGCCTTAATTAATGCGGTTTCCCGCCCTTTGACACGGGCCGCAGGACAGTTCAGCTTGTCATGATGGCAATGTTGACAGCAAATGGCGATGATTCGCTACCAGGAACGGGCGGACACATTCCTGGCTCAAATGGAGTGCCTGCATTTGCCATTTCGGGGCCTTCGCCTTCGCCCATCCCGATCCTGATTGCCGTGCCCCATGCCGGGCGAGCCTATCCCGGTTCACTGCTCGAACGTATGCGCAATCCCGGATTTGCCGCGCTTCGGCTTGAGGATCGCTACGTTGACCTGCTTGCCAGAGACGTAGCGAAAGTGACGGGAGCGATGTTGCTTGTCGCCAATGCCCCCCGGGCGATGATCGACCTCAACCGGGCGGCCGACGATATCGACTGGGAAATGTTCGGCCGCGGCGCCCCCGCCGATGTCGGCAGCTATACTCCGGGGCGGCGCGCGCGCAGCGGCCTTGGCCTGATTCCGCGCCGATTGCCCGGTATCGGCGAGTTGTGGAAGCGGCGACATGACGAGACTGACCTGGCGGCGCGCATCGGGGGGATTCATCAGCCCTATCATGCAGCTCTCGCCGAAGCGTTGGCTGCCCTGCGTGATCGTTGGGGCGCGGCATTGCTGCTCGATTTGCATTCGATGCCGCCGCTGACCTTGCGCGGCGGCCAGCCAGCGCCTGAGTTCGTGCTGGGCGACCGCTTTGGGGTGACCTGCCACGGCAGCCTTGTCGGCTCGGCGTTCACTTATTTCTCCGAGATGCGGCGCGCTGCCGCGCATAACCGGCCCTATGCCGGCGGCTATGTGCTCGAACAGCATGGCGCGCCCGGCGAGGGGCTGCATGCCTTGCAACTGGAGATCGATCGCCAGAGCTATCTCGATTCGCGGCTGGCGGAGCCTGGCCCTGGCTTTGCCGCGATGGTGCATCTTCTGTCCGGACTGGTGCGCCGGATGGCTGCCGAAGTCGCGACATTGGGGCAGATCAGCGATACGCAGCGTTGGCAGGAAGCCGCCGAATAGCTCCGGAATCGCAGGCACCGGACCCAAGACAATAAAAAACCACCCCGTGCATCGCACGAGGTGGCCAAGGTTCAGGGAGGAGGTGCACTAGTGCACCAAGCTTCGCAGGAGCCATGAGGGTAGCGCCAACGAAGCAACGCTGAAGTAAGCAAAGTAGGACTCAATTGCAAGGGTGAATCACTTATCCCCGGCAATTTGAGTCCACGTTTTGAGTTCACGTTCAATCGGATCGGTTCAGATGACCGGCTGAGCCACCGGACCCTTGCCGAGCTGGATCTGACGACCAAAAATATCGGTCATCAGCGACAGTGAAAACAGGTGGGCGTAGATTAGCGAAAGCAAGCCGCTCTGGTTCCACTGCCGCAAGACATCGCCGCGCACTTCGCGCAGCTTATCTTCGTTGACCATCTGGAAGCCGCGATAGATGAACGGCTGCTCGTTGCCCTGTTGCTGGATTGAAATTTCGCCATCCATCAGCAATTTCTGCTTGTTCAGCTCTTCCATAAATGCCTGGGTCTTTTGTCCGGCAATTTCAAACTGCTGACAGAAATCGAGAGTTGCCTTGCAGGCATCGGTCGGCGCTTCGCCGTCGAACAGCTCAGCGCCGTCATCGAATTCACCGATCAGATCCGTGGTCGGATCGAAGCAAAGCGAGAGTTCTTCGGCATCGGCATTGAGCCGTGCCAGCATGAAGGGATACCGGCGCGCATAAGCGGGAACATAGACCTGCTCGGTAACTGCGCCTTCATCATCGACGAAGACATTGATTCCTTCGTTGAGCCCCATCAGCGCCAGAGGCACTGGATTCTCGCCCGATGAGAAAATGATCGGAAAGTTGCGCTGGGCTTGCGGGAACTCTTCCACAGTCAACGGAATTGCGTGCTGGCCAGCCAGCCACCTGGCCTTGTCAGTTGTGCGGCTGCGCCATTTGCCATGATCGCGGCTATTCAGCGGCATCAGGTCATTGTAAAACAAAGGCAATTGGGCGGTCTGCGGCGCAGTGGCCATAAGGGGTCTCCGAAACTTGCAGAAATAGGAAGCGCGAGCCTTTAAGCATTGGTTGCGCAAGGCGCAAGCAACTTGCCGGGGTTGAGCAATCCGGCGGGATCAAGTGCCCGTTTCACGCGGGAAAGCAGGTCCAGCGCCACCGGATCGCCGAGTCGCGCCAGTTCGTCGCGCTTGACCTGGCCGATGCCATGTTCGGCAGAAATCGAACCGCCCCATTGAGTTACCAGATCATAGACCTGCGCGCTGATCGCCTTGCCTTCGCGCTCTTCCCATGTCGCACGCTCGACGCCTTTGGGCGCGATCACGTGGAAGTGGACATTGCCGTCGCCAAGATGGCCAAAGGCAATCGCCTCGGTGCCCGGCCAAGCTGCCTCAATCGCCGGAACCGCCGCCTCGACAAAATCGGGCATCCGCGCGACCGGCACCGAAATGTCATGTTGCACGGCAATGCCCTGCGCCCGCTCTGAGGGCGCTACAGATTCCCGCAGGAGCCAGAAAGCTTCGGCCTGTGCTTCGCTGGCAGACATCGCCGCATCCTCGACCAGCCCAGCCTCGAAAGCAGCGGCCAACATGGCTTCGCCGCGCGCGCGCAAGTCTGCCGCCCCGGTGCGGTCAGCGACCACTTCGATCAAGACATGCCAGGCATGGGCATCCTGCAACGGTGCCCGGGCATTCGGCAGGAATGCCAGAACCCGCTGGAGTGAGGCATGCGGCACCACTTCGAAACCTTCCAGCGCCTGGCCCACTGCATCCTCGCAATGCAGCAACAGCGCCCGCGCGATGTGCAGGCTCGGCACGCCGGCCCAGATTACCAGCCGCTCGGCAATCGCGGGAATCAGTCGCAGCGTCGCGGCGGTGACGATCCCCAGCGTTCCTTCCGAGCCGATCAGCAATTGCTTGAGATCGAAGCCCCTGTTGTCCTTCTTGAGCGGAGTTAGCGCGGAATAGACACTGCCATCGGCCAGCACGGCCTCCAGACCCAGAACTTGCGCGCGCATGGTGCCGTGCCGCAACACCTGATTGCCGCCGGCATTGGTCGAGATCAGCCCGCCAATTGTCGCCGAGCCCTTGCCGCCCAATGTCAGCGGAAATCGCAGGCCCGCCGCATCTGCGGCCTCGTGCAGGTTCTGCAGGATGACGCCCGCCTCGCAGGTGACCTGCCGGGCAGCGGCGTCGAGCGCAATGATCCGGTTCATCCGGCGCAGCGACAGCAGCAGAGCCCTCCCGCTGGAGTCCGGTGTCGCGCCGCCGGACATCCCGCTGTTGCCCCCTTGCGGCACAACGGCGATACAATGCCTGGCGCAGAGTTTGATCAGCGAGGCCAGTTGTTCGCACGAGGCGGGTGACGCCATTGCCAAGGCCCGGCCGTGGAAACGTTCGCGCCAGTCGGTCAGCCAAGGAGCGAGAAGCTCGGCGTCCCGCGTCAAACCGCGGGGACCGAGCAGTTGCCCCGCCTCTTCCAGAAATTGGGCCTTTTCCAGAAATTGGGCCTCTTCCAGCAATGCAGTCTTTGTATCCATCGTGCAGGCCTATGCCATAGTCCGCTGCAGCTTGCATCAGCCAAGCTGCAGGTTAAGGGGCCGTTCAAGCTACCGGGCTATGGCGGATCACCCATGATTTCCCAGATTGCCGCTTGAGTTTTATTTGCATGAGTCTTGTTACTGCCCTGCTTGCTCCTCTCGCGCTGCTCCTGCCGGCGGCGGGGGCAGTCGATCCGCAGCGCGATAACGGGGACAGCATTCCCATCCCTTCGCTGAGCGCTGAAGTTCCACCCAGCCGGCTGAAATTGCCGGCCGATAGCCCGCTTTCGGCGATCGATCCCGCCGACGCCGCGATCTTCCAGACCATCGCACAGGGCTTCCAGGTGGAAGCGCAGAATCAGGTGCGCATCGAGCAGCGATTGACAATCCGCATCACCCCGCGCGCCTCCGCGCCCCAGCCGAACATGTTTGTCGAGTTGCCGACGCGCGCGCTGTCGCCGCGGCTGGTCGAGCGCGAGTTCGGCAATTGCCTGTCTATTGCCGGGATCGCTGGGGTCGAAGTGAGCAATACCAATCGGCTGATCCTCTATATGCGCGATCACCGGGTGCTCAGCGCGGGGCTTGAGCGCGCGTGCAATGCCCGCGATTACTATTCGGGCTTTTATGTCGAGCGCAATTCAGATGGCCAGATCTGCGTCAAGCGCGACAGCTTGCTTTCGCGCAGCGGAGCCACCTGCAAGCTTTCGCGCATCAAGCAACTGGTCGTCGCCGGGAATTGACGCGGTCGTCCAAAGCTCGGCTGCCCCTCCATTTCCTTGACTTTGCCGGGCAGATGCGCCTAGGGCGCGCCATCCCGCGCAGCCCTGATCGGCATGCGGGAACCGGCAGGTCAAAAATGGCCAGCCGCCCTGATCTTCCGGAAAAACAGCCAAGCCTATGAAATTTGCCGATCTCGGCCTGTCCGACGAATTGCTGCAATCGGTCCTTTCGGCCGGTTACGATACACCTACGCCGATCCAGGCGCAGGCGATCCCGTCGGTGTTGATGATGAAAGACATCATTGGCATCGCCCAGACCGGCACCGGCAAGACCGCCAGCTTCGTGCTGCCGATGATTGACATTCTCGCCCACGGCCGCCGCCGCGCGCTGATGCCGCGCAGCCTGATTCTCGAGCCGACCCGCGAATTGGCCGCGCAGGTTGCCGAGAACTTCGAGAAATACGGCAAAAACCACGATCTCAAGATGGCGCTGCTGATCGGCGGCGTGCAAATGGGCGATCAGGTCAAGGCGCTGAAGGACGGCGTCGACGTGCTGATCGCCACGCCGGGCCGGCTGATGGACCTGTTCGAGCGCGGCAAGATCCTGCTCACCGGTTGCGATCTGCTGGTGATCGACGAGGCCGACCGCATGCTCGATATGGGCTTCATCCCCGACATCGAGACGATCTGCTCCAAATTGCCAAATAACCGCCAGACACTGCTGTTTTCGGCAACCATGCCCCCGCCGATCAAAAAGCTGGCCGACAAGTTCCTGACCAACCCGAAATACATCGAGGTTTCGCGCCCCGCTTCGTCAAACCTCAATATCGTCCAGCACAAGGTCGCGGTGACCAGCCGCAACAAGAAGGACGTGCTGCGCCAGCTGCTGCGCACTGACAATGTCACCACTGCCATCGTATTTTGCAACCGCAAGACCACTGTGCGCGAACTGGCCAAGAGTCTGAGCCAAAGCGGTTTTTCCGCGGGCGAAATCCACGGCGACATGGAGCAACCCGCCCGCATCGCTGAGCTTGACCGGTTCAAGGCCGGAAAGATCAACATCCTGTGCGCCAGCGATGTCGCCGCGCGCGGCCTCGACATCAAGGGCGTCAGCCACGTGTTCAACTTCGACACACCCTGGCACCCGGACGACTACGTCCACCGCATCGGCCGCACCGGCCGCGC
>JBDSSP010000129.1:0-25188 GCA_039928735.1 Novosphingobium sp.
AGGCTCGGCGCTACCACGCCCACCGGCGCGCCCACGGGGAGCCCGGCGGCGATCACGCGCTGTGCGCCGCTTGCCAGATCGCATTCGATCACCTGCTTGGTCGCTACGTCGAGCACGTAGAGCTTGCCGTCAGCTATGGCGATGCCTTGCGGTTCGCCCAGGCCGTCGATGACTGCCTGCGCCTTGCCGCCTGAAATCTTCGACACGCCTCCGGCTTCGGCGACATAGACCGTACCATCGCTGGCAAAAGCCACGCCGGTCGGCTTGTCGAGCCCGGTGGCGAGTTCGCTCAAGGCACCGCGCTGGGACAGCATGACCCGGCCGGTATCATAATCGGCAAAAGCCACTGCCCCGCCCGGTCCTGCGGCGATCCCCATCAGGCGGGCAAAACCGCTGCCGAGCAGTTCCGGCTCGCTGCCCGGAGTCCAGCGTGCGGCCGTGCCGTTGGCCGTTGTCACTACCCAGGCATCGCCGCCCGCCGCGGCCACGCCGCGCATGAACCCGGGGAACATGCCTCCGAACAGATTGCCCGCCACCTGACGGTTCTGGCCCGGCGCGATCATGTAGGCAAACATGCCGTCGCCGACATAGACTGTGCCTCCTGCACTGACGCCAATGCCCATCGGCCACTGGAAGCCGTTGCTGATGATCGCCCGCGTCTTGCCCCCGCTGAGAATTTCGTGAAGCTCGCCAGTGATGTGCGAAACGAACAGCCGCTCACCAACATACGTGCAATTGTCGAGCCCCGGAGAGAGCTGGGCCAGCACAGTCTTCTCACCGCTGCGCGGATCGATCCGCAGCACCTGACCCGAGCCAACCTGAGTCGAGATGATGAAGCCTGCGCTGTCGAACTTGACCGAGTCGGGTATGCCAAGATCTTTCGCCACCACTTCTGGCGCGCCGCCATCGAGGCTGACCCGCCAGATCTCGTTGGCGCCCTGCGCCGGAAAATAGAGCTTGCCATCGGGGCCGACCTCGAAGGCATTGGGCATTGGCACATCCGACAGGATCACCCGCGCCGCACCGGTCGAGCGGTCGAATTCGCGGATTTGTCCGCCCATGCGCAGCTCGCCGGCAATCACCCTGTTCTGGTAAACCGTCACCGGATTGGCAACCGGCACATCGCCGTTGAGCACCCGTGTGGTGCCATCGGGATGCAGCACACTCAGCTTGTTGGTGGTGATCTCGGTGCAATAGAGATTGCCGTCATCGTCGAAGGCAAGATCGTCCGGCCCGGTGATGCCGCCGCCCATCGGGCTGACGGTGGTGATGTCGCCGGTGTCCGGATCGACCGCAGAAACCTGGCTACCGCAGACCTGCGCCACATAGATCAGCCCGTCCTTGCCAGTGCGCAGCCCGTTCGCGCCGTAGAGGCGGCTCGGCGGGGTCAGGCGGGCCAGCGTCCAGCCCTCGGCGAGCGTGGCGGGCGGGGCAATATAGCGCGCGGCGGGCTGGGGCATGGTGGTCCTCTCGTCCAGGATTATTGTCCTGAGCGCTTGGGTATCGCCACCTTGCTGATGGCGCAAGGTTCCTCAGTCCAGCCGCTTTCAGCGACCTCGTGCGGTGGCACCCGTACGGTCTGCTCGTCCATCATGCTCTCCCCGTTTCACTCGCCAGCAGTGCCGGATCGATCCCTTCGGCGCGCCATGCCGCAGTCCAGCGGCGCTCAGCCGGGTAATCGAACAGGATTTCGCTGCGTCCTGCGGCGGCATGCCAGCCATGGTGGCGCATTTCCATGTCGAGTTGGCCGGGAGCCCAGCCGGCATAGCCCAGCGCGACCAGCCACTTTGCCGGCCCGCGCCCCTCGGCAATCGCCCGCAGTATGTCGAGCGAGGCCGATAGTCCGCCAAGCGGCGCAACCGTCATCGTGTCCTCGCTTTCCCAGTCCGGCGTGTGCAAAACGAAGCCCCTGCCAGGCTCGACCGGCCCGCCATCGTGAACAGGGCAATCGGGGGCGAGGCCGGGGTCGATATCGAGTTCCTCGAGCAGGCTGTGCAGCCCCACGCCGCTGCGCAGATGGCCGACGCCGACTCCGAAAGCGCCGTTTTCGTCGTGCACACAGAGCGCAATCGCAGCACGGGCGAAGCGCGGGTCGGCCATGCCCGGCAGGGCCAGCAGCAGGCGCCCCGAGAGGTAGTTTGCATCAGTCATCATGCGCCGATACCAGCCGAGCCGGACGGCGAATGCAAGCAATCTGCGCTGAATTGCGCTATTACACCCCATTCGACCATTGACTTGAACGCATTGGCGGCAGTTAGATGGCGGCATAGCATCGCCCGGCCAGGACAGTTCCCTTGCACCGCGGCAGCCATCTGGAGATTATCGCATGACCGAACTCAAAATCAGCGCTCTGCAGGACGATCTATCGTTTGGCACGCGCGTCGAAGGCATCACTCTTGAGAATGTCCACGACGAAACGGTGCGCGCCAAGCTGCGCTCGCTGTTCGAGGATCGCGGCATGATCGTCTTCGAGAACATCGAACAGTCGAACAAGATGCATGTCGAACTCAGCAAGGTGTTCGGCCCGCTCAAGGATCACCCCACCTCGACCACGCCGCGCACAGCCGAAGACGATGCGGCGGGCGTTATCGATATGCATTATCAACCCAAGGACGGCGAGATCGACACGGGCGACGGAATTGTCGAAGTCGATGGCCAACTATTGGCGCGCTTTGCCCCCTGGCACTTCGACCATTGTTACAACGACGAGCTGAACTACGCCGGCATTTTGCGCTGCCCGATCAACGCGCCCACCCATGGTCGCACCGGCTTCCTCGACGGGATCGAATGCTACAAGCAATTCCCGAAGGAACTGCGCGACAAGATCGAAGGCAAGAACATCATCTACACGCTCGATACGCGGCTTTCGAAGGGCAAGTACGGCGTCAATTACAAGGCAGTCAGCGAAAACTCCTCGACGCCGCAGCTGCTCAAGGAAGTCGCCATCTTCCCGCGCGCGATACATCCCGCGGTGTGGACCCGCAAGACCGGCGAAAAAGTGCTGCACCTCGCGCCGTGGATGGCAGTCGGCATCGAGCACGATGAAACTCCCGAGGGCGACAAGCTGTACGACAAGATTTGCCACACGCTCAATCGACTCGGTCAAGGCACCAGCGCTTATTGGCACACCTGGAAGCCAACCGACATGGTGATCTGGGACAACAGCCGTATGCTCCACGCGGTGGAAGGCTGCGACGCCAAATACGAACGCCGCACCATCCGCTCTACGATCCGGGGCGACTATGGCCTGGGTTACTTCGAGGACGGCAAAAAAATCGGCGAGGTCAATCGCTACGTCGAGCCCTAGTGGTTCGTTTCCGACATTTGCATCCCTTTCGGATAGAGCAGAGGCAAATGTCGGAAACATCAGAACCACTAGAGAAGCTATTGGATCTAGTGGATTTTAAAATTTTGACATTCGAACACTCCCTTGCCGAAAGCGGGACTCGACTGTCAAAATCAATCCACTAGGTAAACGCCGGGATCACCTCCCTCGCGAACAGTTCCGCATAGGGCCTGAACCGCGCCGTCGACAGCCCCGGCGGCAGTCCGAACATGATGTGCTCGACCGGCGCGCGATCCTGCATGGTCCGGAACAGGTCGATCGCCTCGCCCGGCGTCAACACCCGCAAGATGCCTGAGGCCTTGAATGCCTCCAGGCTCATCGCCTCCAGCCCGCGTTCTTCGGAAACGCCCAGCGCCTGGTCTTCCGCCGCAAATTCGCCGTAGCTGTTGTTGACGTGGAGGAAATGCGGGGCAAGCTCTTCCATGGTCGCCGCCTTGTCTTCCGCTACTACAGTGAACAGCTCAGGCAACCTCATCCTTGCCTGGCCCACATCCTTGCCCGCCGCTGCCAGTTTATCGAGATAGAGCGGGGCGGCCTCGATATTGCCGAAATAGCCGTCTCCATAGCGCACCACCCGCTCCATCGCCTTGGGCACGAAACCGCCGATATAGAGTGGTATCCTGCCCCGCGGCGCGGGCGGGGTTAGGCTCGCTTCCTTCAGCGAATAGAACTCGCTTTGGTGGTTTACTGTCTCGCCCGCCCACAACCGCGTGACGATGTTGAGGAACTCTTCGAACATTCGCCCGCGCTTGGCGAAGTCCACACCGAAGGCCTGGGTCTCGCGGCGGCGGTAACCAATCGCCAGCGCCATTTCGAGCCGCCCGCCCGCGATGCAATCCGCCACCGCGCATTCGGCAGCAAACCGCATCGGATTATATAATGGGGCCAGCGCGACGGCCGAGCCGAGCTTGATTGTAGTGGTCCGCGCTGCGACGGCCGTAGCGGCGATCAGCGGCGCCGGAAGATAGCCGTCGCTGGCAATGTGATGCTCGGGAAACCATGCCCCTGCGAAGCCCTGGCTTTCCGTCCAGGCGGCGAAGTCGATGATATCGGCGTAAAGCTCCGACCAGTCACGGTGCCACTGCGGCGGATTGCGGAAGTCATAAAGATAGCCGAATGTCAGTTTGCCGCTCATCGTTCTCTCCCAACCTTGCTTGCCATTCTTTTCGCACAGTGTAGTCGCGCTGCAACAGGATTCGATAGATGGGAGAGGTCAATTGGCCCCGCTTGCAGGCAAGATAGCAGTCGTAACCGGCGCCAGCCGGGGGATCGGCCGGGGCATCGCGCTGGTGCTCGCTGAGCAGGGTGCGACAGTCTATGTGACGGGCCGCACGGTCACTCCGGGCACCTATTACCTTCCCGGCACTGTCGGCGAAACGGCGGCAGAATGCACCGAGCGCGGCAAGGAATCGGGCGGCAAAGGAATTGCTGTCGCCTGCGACCACGGCAACGACGAGCAAGTCGCCGCGCTGTTCGATCAGGTCCGCCGCGAACAGGGCAAGCTCGATATCCTCGTGAACAATGCCTTCACCTTGTCCGACGACCTCATCGAGCCCAAGAAGTTCTGGGAGAAGCCGCTCTCCAACCTCGAGATGTGGCAAGTGGGTGTGCGTTCCAGCTTCGTCGCCGCCTGGCATGCCGCGCCCCTGATGGTGCCGAACAAATCAGGGCTGATCGTCGCGATCTCAGGCTTCGTCGGGGTGACCTACACGTTCGGCGTGGTCTTCGGCACTGCCAAGACCGCGGTCGATCGCATGGCGCGCGACATGGCGATTGAGCTCAAGGAGCACAATGTCGCCTCGATCTCGCTGTGGCAGGGCCTGACGCTCACCGAGAAGGCACATTACAACCTGGCGCAGTCGAAGGAAAAGATGACCTCTTCGATCACCAGCATGACCGGCAGCTCAGTCGAGCATCCGGGCCGGGTGATCGCAGCACTGGCGGCCGATCCCGAGATCATGCAGCGTTCGGGCGGAACCTTCATCACCACAGAAGTCGCGCAGGATTATGGCATCACCGACATCGACGGCCGGGTCATCCCCTCGGCGCGCGATGCGCGCGGCGGGCCGATCTGGCAGCCGGTTTAAACGCCAGGAGAGGCACAATGGACAGACAAGCAAAGATCGACGCGCTGCTCGACAAGCAGGACATCTACGAATGCCTGATCCGCCAGAGCCGCGGCACCGATCGCTGCGACAAGGCGCTGTTCCTGAGCGGCTTTCACGCGGACTCAATCGTTACCGCGGGGCCCTTCGTCGGCAACCCCGCCGATCTCTATGACTGGGCCGCGAAGTTCCAGGCAGAGATGTACACCGCCACTTTTCACAAGCTGCACCAGATGACCTGCGACATCGTGGGAGACGAGGCCCATACCGAAACCTATTACTTCTTCGTCGGCTGCATGGGGGAAAACAACCTGCTGGCGGGCGGGCGCTATATCGACAGGTTCGAGCGCCGCGACGGCACATGGGGCATGGTCATGCGCAACAATTTTGTCGAATGGACCAGCATGGTTCCCGCCATGGCCAGTCCTTTGGGCGAAATTCCGGGGCTTGAGCTTAACGGAACGCCAGCGCGCGATCGCAGCGATGTGTCCTACAGCCGTCCGCTGATCAACAAGCGAGCGCTGTTCAACCCTGGCTAAGCCGCCTCAAACGCAATCGGCAGCCCCTTCAGCCCCCATGCGCCGAAAAACGGACGCCAGCCCACCTCCCCGGTCATCCGGGGGTTCTTCAGGCGCCGCGCGACCTGGTGCAGCGCCTCCTGCAACTGGGTGCGGGCGATATATTGACCGAGGCACATATGCTTGCCGAGCGCGAAAGCCAGCTGGCGATTATTGGGGTCAACCACGCGGTCGGGGTTGAAGGTGTCGGCATCCGGGAATGATCCGGGATCGCGGCCAGAAATGCTGAGCGGGAAGAACAGCATCTGGTCCTTGGGGAAAGTCACCCCGCGATATTCGAATTCCTTGTCGACGAAGCGCGCGACCGTCGAAGGATTGAACCACCGCAGCGCTTCTTCGATGACCTTCCGGCAATAGTCGAGATCCTCGGCGCAGCGGGCATAGATCTCGGGATAATCGAGCAGGGTGTACATTGTGTAGGTCAGCACGTTCTTCGACGTGTCGTAGCCGGCGAGAAAGAAGAACATGATCAGGTCGACCAGCTGGCGGTGATTGACGTTGCCGCTGTCGCCGGTGTCGATCAGCAGATCGAGCATGTCCTCGATGGTCTCGTGCGGGCTGGCCCGGCGCTCGGCGATGATGCGCTGGACGAACTCATCGATCCGCACCATCCCTTCCTGGATACGCGGAAACAGGTCGAGCTGATAGGAGTGGGCGAGGCCGATCACTTCGAGATCGTCGCGCAGCAGGGCGATGCCCTCTTGCGGCGCGCCGACCAGCGCAAACATCACCGAGATCGGGAAATGCGAGGCAAACAGCTCGAAATCGAAACTGCCCTTAGGCGCCCATTCGTCGAGCAGCTGTGAGATTGTCGCCTGCATGAGCGGGCGCATCTGGTTGGCGAAGCGGGGCGTGAATTTCGCGGCAAAGGTATCGCGCAGGAACTTGTGCTGGTCGACCGGCAGCGAGATCAGTTGCTCCTCGGTAAATCGCCCCCAGGTCGTGCCCTCCTGCCCCAGCAGAGCTACGACATCCTTATAGGGTGGGCGCAGTTCGTCGTCGCGGCCGAACAGCTCGCGCATCGCCTTGTGCTCGGTGATGACCAGGCCCAGCGACGAGCGGGCAAGCCAGGGATGCTGTTTACGCGCCTCGGCGAAGCGCGGCAGCGGATCCTGGCCGAATTCGGGTTCGTCCATCGCCAGATGCGGCAGGTCCAGTTCAGCAAGGCTTTGCATCTCGATCATCCTTTCCCATCCCTTATGCGAGACTCTGTGGGTCATAGTCTGCCGCAAGCCCGACCTGCATGAAAGAGGCAAATAGCAGTCGCACAGCTTGCTGCTTTCCAGCACGAAGGACTGACGATAGGTTTGGGAAAAAGAATGGGCTGGTTACAACGAGGAGGGGTCAAATGACGATTTACATCACACTGCCAATCTTGCTGCTCGCAGGCACTCTTGCGTCGGGCGCATCTGGGGCTGTTCGCGCAGCAGGCTGCGCTAGCAAGGCCTATGTCGTGAATTCCGGATCGGCCTCGGTGTCAGTGATCGACATGGCAGCGCAGCGGGTCACTTCTACCATCGCGGTTGACAAGCATCCGGTGAACCCGACCCTTACTCCCGACCGCTCCCGGCTCTACGTCGCCAACAGCACCGAGGGCACGATTTCGGTGATTGACCCCGCCAGCGATACTGTTGTCAGCACCATCAAGACAGGTGCTCCCAAACCTTCAGGCCTGGCCTTCACGCCCGACGGCAAACGGCTGGTCGTGACGCTGCTGGGCGAGACGATCCATATGCCCGGCGCAGTGCAGGTGATCGAACTGGCAACAGGGGTCCTCGGGCCAATCGTGCCGCTCCAGGCGCAGCCAGAGCGCCTCGCGCTGTCCCCTGACGGCAGCCGTGCCTATATCGCCAATCTGCTCGCCAAATCGATGTCTGTGTTCGACCTTGAACGCGGCGCGGTCGTGGCCACCATCCCACTCGATACGTATCCGTTCAACGTGCTGGTCGCGCCCGATGGTCGGTTTGCCTACGTCGGACATGTCAAATCGGACAACATCGGCGTGATCGACACGGCAACCAATAGTCTGGTGCGCTCGATCAAGACCGAGGCCGGGCCCAACGGCATGGCCTTCGCACCGGACCATCGCAGCATTTTTGTGACCAATGTCTATGCGGAAAAGGTGAGCCAGATCGATATTGCCAGCGGCCGGCTGTTGAAGAGCGCGGACGTTGGCAAGCTGCCCGGCTACATTGCGCTATCCGCCGACGGGAAGCAGGCGGTGTTCGTGCGGCCCTATGGCAACTCGGTTTCGATTATCGACACGGCAACACTGGTCACGCTTGCCACTGTCCCGGTTGGCGAAGGGCCGTCGACGGTCGCGATCTGCAGCGCGCGGTAGCTTGCGGGGTTAACGCCTTACCCGGCAGCAATGCTGTCATGGCTTGCCGAGTTCGCTCTTGTCGCGCCACTGCAGCTCGTGCCAGCCGATTTCGCGGCCGTCGGCGGCGTGAATGCGGATTGGCGCGATGGCGAGATTGTCGCGCCGGTCAGCCAGCACCGGGTTCGACGCGACGCCGAGGCCATATTTCTCGCCCCATTGCCGCAGCGCGAGAAGCGCGGGCAGCAGGTCCTCCCCTTTTTCGGTCAGCCGATATTCGACCTTCCGGCGGTCCTCGGCCATCTGTTCGCGCTGCATGATGCCGTCTTCGACCAGCCGGGAGAGCCGGTTGGCCAAGATATTACGCGCAATTCCGAGCACTCCGAGAAAATCTTCGAAATGGCAAATGCCATTGAAGGCCGCCCGCAGGATCATGAAGGACCAGCGATCACCCACCATCTCGAGCGCGCTGGGCAGGCCGCATTCCTCGAGATTGTCACGTAATTTTTCCATCGCAAGCCAGTCTAGCGCAACCATCCGCAGCACACCGCCAAAAAATTGAATTTCGAGTTGCAACTTGCAATCTAGTTATATAAGTCGTGATTCGCAATGTAATTCAGCTTGTGCTTCCCGGATCCCAGCCGGGTGCATTGCGAAGAATCAAGGAGGAACTCCATGACAACTGCACTCGCGCAGTCCCTGCCGCGCGCATTGATCACTGCTGCGTTGGCACTCGCCGGAATCATCGGCAGCTTTTCGGCAACCTCCGCACCGGCCCGTGCCGCGACGGGCGCCTATTCCGCGGTTCTGGTCACGCCGCTCGCTGGGCCTCGCCGCGAGATCGTCGATGGTGCAATCTGGCGCTGCGAAGGTGATCGCTGCAGTGCCCCCGCGGACGGAGCACGAGCTCAGACGGTATGCGCGAAGGTCGCTCGCAAGTTCGGGCCGGTCGCGAGCTTTGCTTCACCGCAAAGCACGCTCAGCGCCGAGCAACTGACCCGCTGCAACGGCGCAGGCTAGCCGATCAGGCCGCGTCCGCGCAGTTCTTCAGCGAGGCCCGCTGCATCATGGAAGTGATGCGCCTGCCAGCCGCAGGCCCGCGCGGATTCGATGTTCGCCAGGTTGTCATCGATGAACAGCATTGCGCCCGGCGCATGGCCGAAACGCTGGGCGGCCAGCGTGAAAATTGCGGGATCGGGCTTGGTAGTCTTTTCGACGCCCGAGACCACGACATCGGCGAATCGTTCGAACACTGGCCAGACCGCGCGAAAAGGCCCCCAGAAGTCAGCGCCAAAATTGGTGATCGCAAAAAGCGGCACTCCCGCGACGTGCAGCGCCTCAACCAGTTCCAGCGTGCCCGGCACAGGTCCTGGCACGGTTTCATTGAAGCGGGTGGCATAGGCCTCGATATGGGAGGCGTAGGACGGGAACTCGGCGATGCGTTCCGGCACCATTTCTGCCAGCGGGCGGCCTGCATCGTGCTGGAAATGCCACTGCTCGGTGACGACATTGGCGAGGAACCAGTCGAGCTCGGCTTGGTCGTCGATCAGCTTGGCAAACAGGCAGCGCAAATCCCATTGCACCATGACGCGGCCAACGTCGAAAACGACGGCAGAAATTGGCGATGACATGTAACGCAAACCCAAAGCAGCGGGTGACGCGAGATTATCAGCCCTGGCGCGCCTTGAAGCGGGCATTGGTCTTGTTGATCACATAGGTGCGGCCACGGCGGCGAATCACGCGGTTGTCGCGGTGGCGGCCTTTGAGCGACTTGAGGCTGTTGCGAATCTTCATGATACCCTCAGGCGGCAGTGGTGCCGCAAAAACTGGAAGCCGGGCCGTTACGGAGGCCCGGCAGCGAAGTCAAGCCGCTAGTCGCCAACAATTGCCGTTGATGACAGCCTGAAACGGTTGGACCAACCTGTTAACTTCCGGGCAATAGCGTGACGGCTAACTGGAGCCCCGCAACCCCCGCCTTGCCAGATGTGCTGGTACAGTCCAGAATCCTGCCAGCCCTGCGGAGATCGTACCATGAAGCCGCTGCTTGCTGTATTTGCCGCTCTTGGCGCCATGGCCACGAATGGTTGTGTCGCGCCGGTCGGGCCGGTCGAAGTGACCCGGTTTCATGTGCCCGAACTTGCCGCGATCGGCCGCGGCGCCATCGCGATAGAACCGGCAGCGGGGCAGGATGGCAGCAGCCTGGAATTCAGCAGCTACGCCGGCGCAGTGTCGCGCCAGCTCGGCCTGCTTGGGTATAGCCCGACCTCCCGGGCAGGACCCAGCCCGCAACTCGCAGTGGTGCGCATAGAACGCCACAGCTGGCGGCCCGATCGCGCGCGCGGACCGGTTTCAGTGGGCGTGGGCGGCGGCACCGGTAGCTATGGTTCGGGCGTCGGTGTCGGCATAGGCTTCGATCTGTCGGGCCCGCCGCCCGAACAAGTCGAAACACAACTCAGTGTCACCATCAAAGACCGCGCCAGCGGCAAGGCGCTGTGGGAAGGCAAGGCATACTTTGCCGTCCGCGCGTCGTCGCCGCTTGCCACGACCCAGCTTGGCGCAGCAAAGCTCGCCGAAGCTTTGTTCAAGGGCTTCCCGGGAAGCTCCGGTGAAACTATCCGGGTGCAATGACCAACATTGAAATCAATTCGGCGTTCGATTCGGGCAATATCGAAGTTCTCTCAGTCGCGGGCAGCGAAGCCAGGCTGGCAATCCGCAAGGATCGCAATTCCGATTTCTACCAGTGGTTCCATTTTCGGGTCTCGGGCGCAAGTGGCCGCGAGCTGGTCTTGCGGCTCACCGGGCTTAGCGAGGCAGCCTATCCGGGCGGCTGGACCTCCTATCGCGCCTGCGTGTCGGAAGACCGGCACTATTGGGGCCGGGCCGAAACGCAATGGGATGAAGCGGCGGACGGTGGCACCCTGACCATCCGCTACACACCCACCAGCGACATGGCGTGGTTCGCCTATTTCGCCCCCTATTCGATCGAACGGCACCATGATCTGGTTGCCGAGGCGGTGATGGCTGAAGGCGTGCATTACAGCTGTCTGGGCCACAGCATCGAGGGCCAGCCGATCGATTGCCTGGAAATGGGCGATGGCAAGACACACGTGTGGCTGATCGCGCGCCAGCATCCCGGCGAGAGTATGGCCGAATGGTGGATGGAAGGCGCACTCGAATGCCTGACCGATCCCGCCGATCCGGTCGGCCGCGTGCTGCGTCAGAAATGCCGGCTCCACCTGGTGCCCAACTGCAATCCGGATGGCTCGTGCCGCGGGCATCTGCGGACCAATGCTATTGGTATCAACCTCAACCGCGAGTGGGCCGCGCCCAGCACCGAGCGGTCGCCGGAAGTGCTGGCGATCCGGAATGCGATTGATGAGAGCGGCCTTCACTTCGCGATGGATATCCATGGCGACGAGGCCATCCCGGCAGTTTTCCTCGCGGGCTTTGAAGGCATACCTTCACTGAAGCCCGAGCAACTTGAGGGCTTCAAACGCTACAAAGCCATCCTTGAGCGCCGCACCGCCGATTTCCAGACCAGGCGCGGCTATCCCGTCGCCTCACCCGGCAAGGGCAATGTCACGATGGCGACCAGCCAGCTGGCCGAGCGTTTCGGTGCTGTCACCATGACTCTGGAAATGCCGTTCAAGGACCACGACGACCTGCCTTGCGCAGAGCAGGGCTGGAGCCCGGAGCGCAGCAAAATGCTGGCTCGCGACTGTCTCGCGGCGCTCGCGGAATGGCTGGACTGATCCGGCTTACTTCGGCGTCTGAACCTGCTGGGCAGCGCGCTGCTGGCGAACCGCGAGCGGCTCCCAGCCAGCTGGCGGTTTGATATCCAGCGACGGGATCAGGGCGTCGAGCTCGGTCAGGATTGCCGGGCTGAGATTATAGGCATTGTTGAATCCGATAACCTGGTTCGGCGTGAATACGACGGTAACGCGCGTCTTCGCCATCGCGTTTTTGATCGCCGGATCCAGCTTGGCGCGGATCTGCTCATTGACGTAGGCATCCGACAGGGCAACCGGTTCGAGGATCCGGTTCACTTCCTGCTGGCCATATGCTTGCGAAGTCTGGATCGCCTGCGCTTGCTGCTGCAAGGCCGCCTGGTTGGCTCCCGGTGCCGCCTTGTCGCGGTTGTACTTTTCGACCATCGTCTTGAGCTCGGCATTGATCGCCTGGCTGCGCCGGTTAGCCGCGTCGATCTGCGCCTTGTAGACAATTCCGCGCTGCTGCTGGGCCGACTTGAAGGCCTGCGAATTGACGACAATCGCATCAATATTGGCGATGGCAAGCCCCGGAACCATCTGCGGCGCCGGTGCAGTAGCCTGGGCCGCGGCTGGCGTTGCGGCAAGCGCAGCATGCGAGGCCAATGCGGAAGCGAAAGCAGCGAGAAAGGTGAGTTTGAGCGAGCGATTCATGGCGCTTGAAATCCGTGTTTGGGGACATGACCCTGCAGGGCCAACTCCCGGCTCTTTGACGCGAGCCACGGCGAAGTCAATCAGGACTGTGCCGGCAGGACCCAACGACGCTTTGATTCAGCTCTCTAGCATCATCGAATAGTCGCGCATCATTTCAAAGCAGCGCGCCGTCATGACGCTGAGCAATTCGTCCTTGTCGAGTCCGGCCTTGCGCTTGATGGTTTTTATCACGGCATTGCGATTGGTCGCTGCCATCTCGAACAGGGTCATCAGCACTTCCGGCTGGTGCGACAAGCCTCGATCGAACAGCAGGTCGACATTCTGCGGCTGAAACCCGAAACCCAGCAGCACCAGCCGTTTCGCCGAAGCGACTGCATTGTGGATCGATGTGATCAGCTGGCGATTGTTCTGCCGCTCGCTCAGTGTGAAAATCTGATTGGCAACATTGTGGATGTTCCAGGGATTTTCGGTGCCCCATTCGAGATCGGGCCCTTCGCCCGGCTGCCACGGCAGACGGCCGATCCCGCCATAGGGACGCAGCACGTTGAGTTTCGCCGCAATCAGCCGCTGCGCTTCCGGCAAGCTCATGCCGAAGGCCATGACAAAGGCATGCGGTAGGAAATGCTCAATCGAGCGATCATAGTTGAAGGAAATGATCGAGAGATCGTCGAGGCAGCTTTCGGCCTTCAGCCGCGGCACGCCCATGGTGACCAGACGGGCGAGGTGATAAAGCCAGGTGTCCGCCCCCTGCATCGGCAGATCGCCTTCGACGCGGGGGTGGAGGCGCAGGGTCGACTTTGATTCTGCCTGGCTTATGAAATGGACAATTGCCAGCTTGCCGCAGGTCAGCACTGTCTGATCATTGCTGTGTTGTTCAAGGATCGAATCGATCGACCCGCCGAGCTTTGCCGCGGTGCGCAGGCGCAGCGCGGCGGCGTGCATAGCCTGTTCGCCATTAGCGACATGGCTGGCGGCCTTGCCGAGATACTGCATCAGCAACACGGAATCGCGGGTCTGCAGATCGGCACCGTAGCGCTCGAAATCGAGCGATTGGGCGATCCGGGTGACAAGTTCGGGGCCGCTGGGCATCTGCAGTTCGCAGCTCGCCCCGGCTCCGACAACGAAAGTGGTCTTGGTTCTGATCATGGCGCCCGCAGTGACTTTCAAACGGTCACTAGGGGACATGCCTTATCATCGCGTTAACCCTGAAGATTGTCCCTGCCGAAGCTATACGGCAGCAACGCAGACAGCCGCAATTCAAGCACTTCTTCGCCGCCGCCGCACCAGACCAGCGGGTCTGCCGCATCGAGACTGGCCAGTTCGGCCAGCACCTGGCGGCAGCGACCGCAGGGGGTGACGGTGACCTGCGCATCTGTGTTGCTGTGGGCGCTGCCTCCGACGATCGCCACCGCAATCAGACCACCGCGCCTGCCTTCATTCATGGCCCGCGCGGCCGCGACGGTTTCGGCGCACAGGGTAAGGCCGTAGCTCGCATTTTCGACATTGCTGCCGGTGACGACGCTGCCATCGGCAAAGGCCAGCGCCGCTCCGACATGGAAGTGCGAATAAGGGGCATAGGCCTGGCGCGACGCCGCCTTTGCCGCCGCCATCAGACCCTCGCGATCGGGAAGCGCCGCTGCACTCACGGCTGCACCACGATCCAGCGCAGGTTCCGGCTGCCCGCCTCATTCTCCAGCGCCGAGTTGGCGGTCCACAGGGTCCACGGCCGGCCGGCATAATCAGGCTGGTAGCGGTCGCGCTCCAGCCACAGATTGCGATCGATGGCATGGGCAATGTGATAGCGCTGCTCGAAAGAGCTGGAGAGCTTCAGGATCACGGCCTTGCCAGTGTGGGTCTCGACCTCGTTGACGAATGTCATCAGCTCGCTTTCCACCTTGGCGTCACTGACCTTGAGCGGGCAATTGTCTGCGGCCATATCAAGCTCGACGGCAGGCGGCAAAAGCGAGGGCTCACGCGGCACCACGGAGATGAAATTTGCCGCCTGCCTGTCGGCCGGCTGACAGGGATCGTAGCGGTGGACAGCGCCGACCTGCAACTTGGCGGCGCGCGCTTGCTCCATATTTCCGGCGAATGCAGGATCGCGGGCAAAGGCGCTGGCGCTGGCATCGATATAGGCGAAATCGGCCCCGATCGCCTTGACCGCACGCCAATCAACTTCGCCGTCTTCCGCACCAATCTCAATGCCTTGGACCGGGTAGGAAGTGCGGTCCGGCTGCCAATGGCGCAGATGCCACCAGCCAGCCACCACTGCGATCAGCACGATCAGCATAATCGCGCCGAGCCAGCGCAGCTGTGTGCGGCTGCTGGTTTTCCGTCGTACCATTATGTGCCTTGCGCCCCGCCTGCTTCCCGTCAGCCCCTGATATGGAGCACGCAGATCAGCGTAAAGAGGCGGCGGACGGTGGCGAAATCAGTTTCCACCTTTCCGTCGAGTCGCTCCAGCAGCATGTCCGCTGCATCGTTGTGCACGCCGCGCCGGGCCATGTCGATGGTTTCGATCTCGGTCGCAGTGGCCTTGCGGATCGCCTGATAATAGCTGTCGCAGATGGCGAAATACTCGCGGATCGGGCGGCGGAATCGGCCCAGGCCAAGCACCAGCGTTTCGAGATGCATGCCGTTATCGTCCGCGATCTCCATCGCCAGTCGCCCATCATGCACAGATAGCTTGAGCCGGTACGGCCCCTCATAGCCCGCCGCAAAGGCGCGGCAGGGCTTGAAAGTGTTTTCCTCGATCAGATCATAGATGGCGACCCGCCGTTCCTGTTCGATATCGGCATTGCGCCGCAGGATGGTCGCCTCGTCGAGTTCGATATGCGAGATGCGCGGGTCGGCCATAGTGGCCAGTCTTCGCAAATGCGGGATGATCGGGCAAGATAATCTCGATACAGCCATCGCTTGGCAAGCGAGGATTTGCCAATCCACACCCTGTGCAAAAATTGCCTGAAACAAGTGTCTTGCGGGCCGCCGCCGCACAGCCCATTGCGTACCACCCATGCCCGAAGAAGCCCTCCTCCTCCGCCCCCTCGCAGAAACTGCGATCCGCGCCCTGCCCGCCAATATCGAGGCGGAAGCAGCCTTTCTTGGCGCGGCGCTGATCGACAACCGGGTGCTGGAGGAGCTGCCGGTGGCGCTCCACCACTCGCATTTCTTCGAACCGGTCCACGCGCGGATTTTCGAGCGTATCGTTCAGTTGCTCGATCGCAAGGCGGTGGTCACTCCGGTCACACTGCGCCCCTATTTCGAAGCCGACGAGGCGCTCAAGGAATTGGGCGGACTCACTTATCTGGCGCGGCTGACCGCTGATGGCCAGGGCCTGCTCGCACCGCGCGAACTGGCCGAACAGATTTACGATCTTGCGCTGCTGCGCGAACTGGTCAGCGTCGGGCGCGGCCTCGTAGAAGGCGCACTGGATACTTCAGAATCGGTCGCGCCGCTCGATCAGATCGAACAGGCCGAAGCCGCGCTCTATGCCGTGGCCGAAGGGGCCGGAGCGCAAACCGAGGCGCAAAGTTTCAACACTGCCACCCGCACTGCGATCATGGGGATTGAAAAAGCACTCAATTCGGGTGGTCACATCGCGGGCAAGACCACCGGCATGACCTCGATCAACGAAAAGGTCGGCGGTTTGCACGATAGCGATCTCATCATTTTGGCCGGGCGCCCGGGCATGGGCAAGACCGCGCTCGCCACCAACATTGCCTTCAATGCGGCAAGGCGTCTGATGAGCGACCTGGCCGATGGCATCGAAGCGGAAAAGTCGGTCGGCGCCGCCACAGCCTTCTTCAGCCTCGAAATGAGCGCCGACCAGCTCGCCACGCGTATTCTGGCCGAACAGTCCGGCATCAGCTCCGAAGCGCTGCGCATGGGCAAGATCAGCCGTGAGGATTTCCAGAAGCTGTCCTTCGCCAGCCAGACGCTGGCCGAACTGCCGCTCTACATCGACGATACCCCTGCCCTGTCGATTGCGGCGCTGCGGGCGCGGGCGCGGCGCCTCAAGCGGCGGCACAACATCGGGCTGATCGTGGTCGACTACCTCCAGCTACTGCAGGGCACCGGCCGCGCCAACGACAACCGGGTCAACGAGATTTCCGAAATCAGCCGCGGGCTCAAGACTCTTGCCAAGGAGCTTGGGGTGCCGGTCATCGCGCTCTCCCAGCTCAGCCGCGCGGTCGAAAGCCGTGAGGACAAACGCCCGATGCTGTCAGACCTTCGCGAATCAGGCTCGATCGAGCAGGACGCCGACATGGTCTGGTTCGTTTACCGCGAGGACTATTATGTCGCCAGCCGCGAGCCCAAGCAGCCGGTCGATGGCGACGATGCCAAGACCCACGAAATGCACGACAAATGGCGCGAAGATATGGAACGGGTCTATGGCCTCGCCGAACTGATCGTCGCCAAGCAGCGCCACGGCTCGACCGGCAAGGTGCGGCTGCGGTTTGAATCGCGGATTACCAAGTTCTCAGATCTCGCCGAATCCGAGAGGGGATCGAGCCAGTATGACTGACCGTCCGGTGATGCTGATCACCGGCGGCAGTGGCTCGATCGGGGCGGCAGTGTCGCGGGAAGCTGCCCGGCTTGGCTGGGCCGTGATCGCGCAGGGGCGCAGTGCTGCAAAGGTCGCCGCGCTGATCAACGAATTGCAGGCCACCACCCAGGCCGAAGGTATCGTCTGCGATATGTGGGCCGATGGTGCCGCCGTCAGGATAATCGCCGGTGCCGCCGCGAGGTTCGGCCGCATCGACGCAGTGGTTGATTGCGTTTCGACCGGGCGTGGCAAGATCACCGGCTATTTCCCCGAGACCGACCCTGCCGATTTCACCGGGTTTTACGACCTCTCCGCCGCCTGGTTCCAGCGCCTCGCCCACGCCGCCTATCCGCATCTCAAGGCGCGCGGCGGCACCCTGATTGCCTTTGCCTCAGACGCAGGCAAATTCGCTGCACGCCGCCAGACCATCATCGGCGCGGCGCGCGCGGCCGTGATGGGCTTCGTGCGCAACCTCGCAGTCGAGGCAGCGCGCGACCAGATCCGCGTTCACTGCATCAGCCCGAGCTATGTTGCGGGCAGCGATAGCGCGGCAAAGTTGGGTTCCGGCCGCATGGCCAAGGCCGAGCTCCGCGCCGGACTTGGCCTGCCCAGCGCCGAGGATATCGCACCGATCACCGTGTTCCTGTGCGGCCCGGGTGCGGAAAAGATCACGGGCCAGGTGATCAGCGTGAATGGCGGACTTAACGCCTGATACCAAGGTGCAATGTCAAAAAACTCTCATTCAAACCGGAGGAAAAAACAGGGAGGACGTCATGAGCCTGTCGAAGGACGGGCAAGGGGAATTGATAATTGAAACGCCCCTCCTGCACAGCAAAACGCCCGGACCTTTCGGCCCGGGCGCTGTGTTTACAATCGGGTCTGCGATTAAAAGTCGATGCTGAGTTCTATGCCATAACTGCGGTCAGGGCCGTAGTTAGACGATGTTGCCAAAGGCGTTATCAGCACGAACACGGGGTCCTTGTTGTCGCCAAGATTTTTGCCCCACACGGAAAGTTCGGCATCAGCAGGACCAATCTTTAAGTGGCGCAGGGCCACACGTCCGTTGACCAACCAATGACTTGGAACGGTCGCCACCGAAGCATTGCTTTTGTCGGCATAGATATCGATTAGCGCGTTGCTGGTGTTGAGGGCCTTCGAACGGAATTGGCCATCCATCCGGAATTGCAGTGTGGTTTCGCCGAACAGCGGTTCTGTTTCATAAGAGCCATACACGCTTGCAGTCCATTTCGGGCGGTCGCGCAAATCGTAGAGCCCACCGAAGCCTGCAAGGACATTCGGCTGAATAAACAGAAACTTAGGGTCGGTATAAGACAGGCTTCCGCCAATGGTCAACCCGCGCGTCGGCGCTGCCGTCACCTCAGCCTCAAATCCGTTTACCCTCAATTTGCCGTTATCGACAACAAAGGTGCTCAAGCTGCCGACCAGATTATTGGCAACTGTAGAGCCATAGAGACTGATCAATGTAGGAAGAATTGTGGCCGTTGATGAGGCTTGTGATGTGGATCCCGCCGATTGGAAATGATTGTAGATGACATGATAGACCGCGATATTGGTACGCAGGCGGCGGTCCAGAAAATCAGCTTTGAAGCCCAGTTCAAAAGACGTCGCCACTTCCGGTTCATAGGTTATGCCGGCCGTCGATCCGCCCGACACAAATGAAGTCGAAAATTTACCATAGACCAGCGTATCGCGGTTCGGCTTCCAGTTCACACCTATCAGATAGTTTGGCTTGGTCCTGGCGTACGCGGGCGGTACAATCAGAGGCTGCGCCACCCCGTTGACATCCCAACGGAATGAACTGGTTTTCTTGTCGTTGGTAATGCGGGCACCGCCAACGATGGTAAGCTCTGGTGTGATGTTATATTCCAGTTGCACATAGGCGGCTAGCGATGTTGCCTGATTGAAATAGCGCCCTTCGTTGCCCGGTGCGATCAATCCCGTCTGCGGAATGATACAGGCGCAATTCGGCGTGAAATTGAATGCCTTGGTATTCTGCAGTCCCGGCGGACCACCGGCCTCGTCATTCGAATGGAACCACACAGCACCGACTGTAGCTTGCAACTTGTCAGAGCTGTAGTTGATCTGAATCTCGTCGCTATACTGTTTGGCCTGCGAAGATGCGCCTGAGGCGATAACCAACAATCGCTTCCCGACATTCCCTTGGTAGATCGGTGCGAAATTGGCCAATGTGGCACCTTGCTGTGCCGGTGTCAGGCCAAAGAACGAGGCCCCGAGAACGCTGACTGCCGTTAGAAAAGTGGACGAGTCGGCCACTGCCTGCGTGTAAGTCAGGCCGCTAACGCCATCGATAGACGACGGGGCAAACACATTAGCTTCGCGGTAGGCAAAGATATTCTTGACGGTAATATCGTCGCTTGCCTTCCAGGTTGCGGTCAGGCTGTGGCCCTGAACGTGCAGGTCGCGCGGTGTCACCCAGGAGTTTGCAACGATGTCAGGCCGCTTGCCCGACGGATCGAGATATACATTGTTGCTGGTATAGAGCGCAGTGAGTACCGCGCCTGCAAGCCCGCCGCCCAGTGATTTGTCATAGGCGACAAAGGATGAACCTTCCGGCGTACCGTGATCGTCGGTTCGATCATACTTGTAGACCATCTTGAAATTGCTGGAGGGCTCGAATTTCACAGCGGCGAAATAGGAATTGCTGTCAGTAGTGCCGAGCCATTGAGGGGAAGTCGTTTTTCTGGCTAGCGGTCCGGTCGAGAGCGTCCGGTCCCACACCGTTCCGGCTCCGGCGTTCTGGATATCGCCGCGGCGATAGTCGCGCACATAGCTGAAATAAGCGCTGAAGGGACCGAATTGCGGCGTATCGACAGAGGCAACGATGCGATATGCGTCTTGATTTCCGTAGGAACCCACTAACTTGGCGTGGGCATCGCCAGTTGGATCACGCGTAGTGATGCTGACCGCGCCCGCCGTCGCATTGCGACCGAACAGCGTGCCCTGCGGCCCGCGCAAAACTTCAAGTTGCTGCACGTCCGGCAGGTTGAAGATCGAACCACGCGGGTTGGCAAGGTAGACCCCGTCGAGGTAGATAGAAACCTGCTTGTCCGACCCGGCGACAACGCCGAAGCTGACCTGACCGCGCAAGGTAAATGCGGGAACCTGAATGCCGCCAGCCGATGGCTTCACGGTCAAACCCGGCGCTATGGCCGAGAGATCGTTGACTGTGTGGATACGGTTCGCCTGAAGCGATTCTTGTGTCACAGCGGTAACCGCGATCGGCACGTCCTGCATGCTTTGCTCGCGCTTCTGCGCGGTGACGACGATTTCTTCGAGGCCGCCATTGCTGCTGGTCCCGGCGTTCTGCGCCATGGCAGGCGTCATCACCGTAAGGGCAGTAGTCGTCGCCAAGGCGAGCTTGATCAGCGCAGATTTCATTCTGGTTTCCTCCCATTTCAACCGACGCCCGGCTTTGGCGCGATAATGACTCACGTCGAGCCTATTAATCTTGCGGGGGGAGTTCTGACACCTGTTTTGAACTTGGCAAGAGTAATGTGTATTGCGATGTGCATTTACGCAGAAGTGTGTTGCATCGAAGACACAGGACACATCATTGAAGGGGCAAACCGCTCCTGTCCCAATCCGCCCTTCCCTTCCCGCCGAACTGCCGCTAAGCGCGCCCGCATCGCTGGGGCGTCGCCAAGTGGTAAGGCAGCGGCTTTTGATGCCGCCATTCGCAGGTTCGAATCCTGCCGCCCCAGCCAACACTGCCCTGGACAGGCTGTTACACCTCCCTACCGCGTGCGGCTGGAATAAGCGGCAAACCGCGCCGCCACCTGCCCGCGCCGCTGCGCCGGAGTGACCGAGGGCAGGCCCAGCGCCGCAACATCCGCCAGTTTGATCACCTTGCTATCGGCGATCAGCCCGTCCTTGGTCAGGCTTTCCGGAATATTCTGCCAGCGGATGATGCCAAGGCCATCGCGCATGCCGCAGGTATCGAGCCAGTTGGCGACCCCCGGATCGGTCTTCGAAATGACATACGAAGTGGTGCCGTCCGGGCTCGCAATGGTCTGACTGTTGTTGAGGCAGACCTGCCGGATGCGCGCGTCGGGCGCGATCATCCACGGATCGTTGAGCTGGAAGCCAGTGTATTTCGCGCCGCCCCTCGTGGTCTTGACCAGCATCGCCTCGTCGTCCGCCAGGTGGAAATTGAGGCCCGCTACAAAGCCCCAGCCGCCGGGGCGCTGCATGGGTTCCGAATGGGCATTGGCCTTGAGTCCACCGAACCAGATATCGGGGAAATGCGCCCAGAAGCGCACATAGCCATCAAGATCGGCGAGCACGCGGGCCCGCACTGTCGCGTAGGTCCAGGGTTCGGGCCGGACCGGATCGAGCCGCCGGATCGTCAGCTTGCTGGGCCGCAGGTTCCAGTCGCCGAGGATATCGCGCACCCCGATCACGGCATATCCGCTGGCCGGGATCTGCATGTGGTTGGGTCCGCCGGTCGCCTCGGGAGAAACCGTGATGCGGAACGAGCGATCGGCCGCAACCCGGAAGTCCTTGTCAGAGAGCATCGAGGCGGAATGAATGTCGGCGTGTTTCCCGCCCGCCGTAGGCATGATGTTCTGCGGCTTCGCCATGTCGCCGGCATCAGCTTCGATCAGCAACTGGGTCGGGCTGCTGGCGGGGTGATACTGACCGAGGATCTCATAGCGCCCGCCGCCTTCGATCGCGGCGGTGCGATAGATTGCATCGGGATTGTCGCCCGACGTGCCGACGCCCGGCAGCTTGTGGCCCAACCATTCGCGCGGGGTATCGTCGGTGGACCACAGGAAAACCGGACGGGTCGGGCGGTGGATCAGTGCTGCAAAGATCAGCGAATTGGTCCACTGCGCGATGGCGTTATCGAGCGTGGCGGCGGCGTCGGGCAGCTTGGCCCGATCGCCGACCGCGAGATCGGCCCTGATCTTCGCCTGGATGGCCTTGACCGCCGGCTCCTGGATCAGCCGCAGCAGCCACAGTTCGGCCTGCAGCTGATCGGGCGAATAGAGCCACGGCATTGCGGTGCGGCGCGCAGCAGTGCGGGCCAGACTGAAGCCAGGCGAGACTGTGAGCCCAGCCGCAGCCCCTGCTCCCATCACCGTCAATGCGCTGCGGCGATTGATTTCATAAGCCATTTGCATGCCCTCCCAGGCGAAAACCGATTCGGTTTCGCCCAGAGTGGGTCATGCGAACCGGGGCGGCAAGCCCTGCTTGAGGAACAGCGCTGGCCGACCGCGTCAGTTCAGAAGCTGAACCTCACACCTATGCGGATCGAGTAGAGCGACTGATTGGGATAGATCGCATCGGTTGGATCGGTGAACTGCGTGACCCCTCCGACGACAGCCGTCTGGTTGGGCGTGTAACGGTATTGCGCGCAGGCCTGCCCAGCGTTTGCGGCCGTAGCAGTGCCGGGAGCAGTGCCGGTGGCGACCGGCGCTGTCAGACAGGACACCTGCACCGGCGCGATTGCGTAAGGGAAGGCGTATTCGCGGATCTGGCCCCAGTTCTTGTTGAGCAGGTTGGTAAAGTTCTCGATGTCCGCGAAGAGCTTGAGTTTGGCCCGACCGATGATCGGGATTTCCTGCGAAATGCTGAGGTCGATCTTGGTGACCCAGGCCGACCGAAACGCATTGCGGGGGGCAATCTGGCCGCGATATTGCGATAGGCCACTGCGGTTGATGTAGTCGTCAAACAGCGCTGCGTTGTTGGCATTGTCGAACGAGACCTTGGGATCGCTCACTCCGGTGGGCACATAAAGGAGGTAGCGGCTTTGCGATCCCGTGCCCGGATTGACCACACCGAACACCGTCGAGCGGCCGGCAGGGTCGCGCATGGTCAAGCTATAGGGATGGCCCGTGCGGGATTCGCCAAAGAGGGCGAGAGTCGTCTTGTTGTCGCCAAAGAAGGCGTGTGTGTAAGTGAAATCGAACTTGATCGCATTGTCCACCTGATCGTTGGCAATGCCATAGGCCGGGCCATTTCCGTCCAGCGAAACGCCCGCGCCATAGTTCGAACTGGCCGTCGACGATGTCGCCGGATTGTTGTCCTTGACGTTGGCATGGGTATAGCTGACGCCGGCATCCAGGCCGAAATCGAAGGTTTTTCTTGCCCGCAGAACGAAGAAGATGCCGCGCCCCTGGGTCGAATTGGTCAGCAGGATATCGCTGTTCGTGTCGCCGAACGAGGTGAGCGGCGTATAACGCGTGCGGCCATCAGGCGTAAGCAAGCCATTCGCCTGAACACGCAAATCTCTGAAGTAGACCTGTTGCAGCACGCGCGAATAGAGCACATCCGCACCCAGTTGCCATCCTGAGCCGAGGAAGCCCAGTCGCTCGGGAGTCCAGTCCGCCGACAGTGTCGTGCGCAATTGGCGCGGCATCTTGAATTTGGGATCGAGCGCGTTGGTCGGCGCCGTGGGTGACAAGGCGACTGCACCCAGCACAGCATTCGCTGCGGCCGGAATGGTCGCACCGTTGACACTGGTCAGGATGGCCCCGCCGCTGGCGTTGTTGTAGGTTCCGTTATTCAGCTGCTGGATGTCAATGGCATTGGTCAGAACACCCGTGTTCGAGAAGCTGTTCGACACATAGACGTCGGGCGTGCCGCCAGCAAAGACGCCGATCCCGCCTCGCAGGCTGAGCTCGCGCATCGGCTTGAAAGTGAAGCCTAGGCGCGGCTGAACGACGCCAAGGCCATTGACGAACCTGGTGTTATCAAAGCCATACCTGCTGGCAAAAATGGTATTGAGCACCGGGCGGCTGCTGCCGCCATAGAAATCATAACGCACGCCAAGATCGACATTGAGTGCATCGCTGACCCGCCAGGTATCCTGGAGGCCCAAGGTGTAGGCCTGGTACACGAAAGTGGCGGCCGCATCGTCTGCATTGAACGAAACCGGGTTGGTCTGATAGCGAAAGCGCTGGGCCGTGCGGGCCTGGAAATCGGCGATCGAATCGAAGTAGTATTGCCCCGAAGAGCGTTGCACGAACGAGTTGAACGACTTGGTGTTTGAGAATTCGAAAAATGCCTTGACGTCGTGTTCACCCAGCTTGAGCCGGCCCTGCAGCATTCCGCCCCAGCTTTTGACGCGCAGTGCGTTTGTCTGGCGCGAAATGTCGGGACCGAAAGAAACTGTAGCGAAGTTCGACGGACAATTGATGTTCGCCGAGGCCGCCGCACCCACGTCGGTCCGGTCGGAAGTGGGTGCTGTGCAAACCTGCATTTCGGCAAAGCCGCGCCCGAGCACCGGATCTTGGCCTCTGACATAATTCTTGTAAAAGCCGCGCAGTTCGGTCGAAAACTTGTTCGTCCAGTCCGAATTGAGCTGAACCACACCGGTGTGCAGCTTGTTGCTCTGGAAATAGCTGTTCGAGAGCAGGCTGAGACCGAACGGCGCCGTGACAAAGCTGTTCGTCGTGTTGTTTATGATCGAATCCTTGGCGTACATATAAGTTGCCGAGGCGCGCTGGGTTGACGAAATATTCCAGTCAATTTTTGCCACCAGCCGGTCGTCGGTATCGCCATCGCTCTTGGCGACGCCGCCTGTGTCGTAGTTGTAGGCGCTCTTCGCAATCTGGCTGATCTGGTCGACCTGCGCCTGGGTCAGGGTGGGAATGGCCTGTCCGGCATTGTTGTCGCCCGGCCCCTGTGGCAGCGGTCTGCTCGCCCGCAAACGTTCGCCTGCGACCATGAAGAACAGAGTGTCCTTGATGATCGGCCCCGAAATCTGCGCGCCGTAATTCTTGTAGGTATAGTTTGGCAGAGTAACCACCCCGGTGGGCACGCCCGGCCCCGGCTTGGTCTCCTTGCCGTTCAACTCGTCAGCACTGTAGGCATAGAAGGCAGTGC
>JBDSSP010000130.1:0-11608 GCA_039928735.1 Novosphingobium sp.
ACGCCTTCATGACTTCCGACATCATGCCCGAAAAGGTCGAGGAAGACCTCGCCTGGCTCGAGCAGATGCGCGCCAAAGGCTACGACGTGGTCGGCAATGTCCTCGCCAACCGCGGCTGGATCGAGGCCGGAATGCGCCAGCTTGATGTCGCCTGCGGCATGCTCGCCTCGGTGCGCCGGATCACCGCCTGCCAGGACGACGCGGCAGTTCTGGCGCTCATCGGCGACCCGGCCTACTGCGCGGCATTTGCTGCGGAATATGCAGCCAAGGGCCAGACCAACGGCGCCAACGGGCTCGAAGGGCAGATCGTCATTGGTGTCGGCGAGGACCCGGCGCTGGCGAAGTTTATGGACCGTACGCTGGCTGAAATTGCGGCGGAAGCCGGACAGGGCGTGGTCGAGGCCATGCTCGATCTCGCGGTGCGTTCCGGCCTCGCGCTCCAATTGCGCTCGCCGATTATCGGTTCGCTCGATCCGAAACAGGCCGCGCGCCTGTTCGGCCATTATGCCACGGTGCTCGGCGGCTCGGATGGCGGGGCGCACACCAAGAGCTTTGGCCTCGGCCATGTGCCCACCGACATGCTGATCTGGCTGGTTCGCGAAAGCGGCCTTATGACGCTGGAAGAAATCCACTTCCACCTCGCGCTCAAGGTCGCCCGCGCGTTGCAGATCAAGGATCGCGGTGCGCTGCTGCCGGGCTTCTGGGCCGATCTGCTGATCTACGATCTGGACACGCTCTATTTCGACATGCAGCGCTATGAGATCGTCCACGACATGCCCGGCGGCGATTGGCGGCGGAAGGGCCGCGCCGGGGGCTATGATCTCATCATGGTCAATGGTGAGGTCACCCACCGCGGCGACACCCCAACCGGCTTGACGCCAGGTCGCCTCGTCCGCGTTTGCCCGGATCGCAGCACTTCGCTCGCCATTGCAGCGGAATAGGGAGAGACTTTTTGGCCCGCGTCACCACAATCAACAAGCCGGGCGACTATCCCGGCACTCCGGACGAGGCCACTCGCGCCGATCTCGCCGCGCTGTTCGCCGGCATGTTCCCCGGCAATCCCGATCCCGAGATCAACCCCTATCACGCCGGAATCGCCATTGCCGCGCACAGCCCGAAACTGGCCTCGGGCCTCGCCGGACTCAGCAAGCTGATGGCGCTCGATCTCGGCTGGAGTCAGCGCACTGACCTGCGCGAACTCGCTATCCTTGCGGCCAACCTGCAATTCAAATCCGACTACGGCTTCCGCTCGCGCCTACCCAATGCCAGAGCCGCCGGTCTCACTGACGAGCAACTGGCCGCCCTGCCTGATTGGGAGACCACCCGTCTGTTTGATGACGAGCAGAAGCTGGTGATCGCCTACGCCCTCGCCGTCGCCAGCGGGCGTGTGGCACCTGAGCTGTTCGAGCGGGTCAAAGCCCGCTGGGGCCAACGCGGCGCGGTCGAATGCACTGCAGTGATCAGCTTCTGGGGTTGCTGGGCAATGTTTCTCAATGCCACCGGCGCGGAACTGGGGTAAGCACCGTCAAAAGGAAGCGATTGCAGTCTGGTGGCTGCCCCGGTCTTCAAAACCGGTGGTCCGCGAACAGCGGACGGTGGGTTCGATTCCCATCCGCTTCCGCCAAAGGATGACATGGGATCAAGTATAATGGTGTCCAATGGGGAATGCCGCATGGCTGGTAGAATGAAATGCGCGTCAACCGCCTGACCAGCACCACTCGCGATGGCGATGCGCTTGCCGGAATGCTGCTTTATTCTGGACTGGAAGTTTCGGTGGAATCTCCCAGATCGAACTCAGCGCCTGACCAAACCCTTCGGCTTGACCACTCCCAGATCGAAATGCGTCACCACTCCAGGTGCGGCATCACAGACCTGTGTCACGGCGGTGCAGCCGACCAGTCCGGTCCAAGGCAGGCCGAGGAAGGGATGCCGTCCGTCGGGGTCCTGCTGGCCCATCAGGTGGCATTCGAGCGGCGGATCTCCGTGGATGCGGACGCGGTACATCGCCTCGCCAGTCTCCCAGACCGGATCAATGTCCTGCCCCAGCTGCCAGTAGAAGTGGTAGACGATGATCGGCTGGCCGCCTGACCAAGCCGTCCATTCGTAGTGCTGGCCGCCGCAGGTGCCGGCTTTCACTTCGCCAAATTCGTGCGAGATATCCTTCAGAGCCTTGGCCACTTCAAACTTCACCGTAACCCGCTCGATTTCCACCCCCAGCGCTTCGGCAATCATCGACATTGAGGAATAGAAGAACTTGTAGGTCTCGGGCGAACGGCGCGGGTTGGCGAGCAGTTCATCGCAGTCGGTGCCGAAGCCCATGATCTCGGTGTAGATCATCGGGTTGCGGACTTTGTCGATGACTTCGGAAACCTCGACGCAATCGACCCGGTTCATCAGGCGCAGCAGGGTGATCGGCAAAATGTCGCCGGAAAAGCCCGGGTGAATACCGCAACCGTGGAACGACGAATTTCCCGCCTTGCAGGCCGCCTCGATCCGCGCAGCGTCCTCGGGAATGAATTTGTTGGGCAGAAATGGACCGGCCGGTGAGACGACGTTCTTGCCGCTGGCGAGCAGCTGGCAAACCATGTCGATCGGCGGCGTCATCATGCTCGGCGAAAACAGCACGCAATCGGCGTCCATCGCCAGAATTGCTGCCTCGTCATTGGTCGCAAACACCCCCGTTTTCGGCAGGCCCACCAAATCGCCCGCATCCTTGCCGACCTTGTCGGGGTTGGTAACATAGACCCCGACCAGATCGATCACCGGGTTTTCGATGAAATATTTGAGGGTGGCGCTGCCGACTACGCCGGTAGCCCACTGGATGACGCGGTATGTTTTCTCAGCCATGATTGATCCTCTTCCAGATTTTGGTTGTCAGTTCAGCCCGCGGACCTGGCCACCATCGACACGGTAATTCGCCCCGGTGATGAAGCCGGAAAGCGGGCTTGCCAGCATGCAGGCAACCATCGCCAGCTCATGCGGCATGCCAACGCGTCCGGCGGGCGGCATTTCAAACACATTCTGCTCGGCGAAGTTTCGCGCGACGTCCTCGAAGCTCATCTCCGGATCGCCAAAGCGCTGGCGGCCAAAACGCAGCAGTCCATCGACCATGATTACACCGGGCGTCAGCACATTGGCAGTGACGTTCACGCCGCGCAGCGAACCTGCCAGGCTGACGGTGTAATTGAGCAGTGCCGCCTTGGCCGCCGAATAGTCCGTGCCCAAGAAGTTGGGCTGCATTGCGACAGCGCTCGACACATTGACGATGCGGCCGAATTTCGCCGCAACCATTTCCGGCACGCCCAGGTTGCATAGCTGGACTGCTCCCAGCGTGTTGGCGCGATAGTTCGCAACGAAATCCTCAGCGTCGATTTCGTAGGGCTTTTTCGAGGTGTTGCCCTTGGCGTTGCCGCCGGCATTGTTGATCAGGATTTCGATATTGCCGCCCAGAGCCGCAACTGCCTCAGCATGAACCCGGGCGGCTCCGCCGTCCTCTGACAATTCGCCAATCGCCACGCCTGCCGCGCCGATATCGGCGGCGACATTCTCGGCGCGCTCGCGGTTGCGGCCATGGACGACGACGCGCGCGCCTTCCTCCGCCAGCATGCGGACGATCGCCTCGCCGATGCCACTGCTGCTGCCCGTCACCAAGGCGCGGCGGCCGTTCAATTGCAGGTCCATGAAATTTCCTTTCCCGGCCTTCCCGCCTGCTCCGCCGGTTGCGGATGGCCAAAGGTTATTGTGTCAAACTTGCCGGCGTGTCTCTGCCAGCCCCGGCTAGCCAGCGCTACACCGAAATGCCCTTTGAATTGAATTTGGCAATTGCCGCCTGCGCACTGATCCAAAAGTGGAGAGCGGCCTTTACAGCTCGTCGGCCGAGGGGCAAACTTCACTGCGATTAGCAAAGGCTTTACGGCAAGTCGTGCAAGCGCCGTGTTTAAGGAAGCCGATAATGAAGAAACCTATCGTTTTGCTGCTTGCAGCGTCCTTGGCAGCGACCTTGGCCGGTTGCGGCAAGGGCGCCACCGGTCCGGAAGCAGCTGCAGGTGCCAGTGCTACGTCCAAGCCCAATCCATGGAGCATTGGCGGCAGTCCGACGCCTTCAACCTCCGCCACACCTGCGGCGGCGCCCAAGCCGTCTGGAAGCGCCGTGCCGAAAGCCAATCCCTGGGGTTTGACCTCGCCCAGCCCATCGGCCAAACCTTCCTAGTGGTTCGTTTCCGACATTTGCATCCCTTTCGCCATGGGCAGAGGCAAATGTCGGAAACATAAGAACCACTAGAGATATTATTATTTCTAGTGGATTTTATAATTTTGACATTCGAGCACGTCCTTGCCGCAAGCGGGACTCGAATGTCAAAATCAATCCACTAGCGACAGCAAACGGCATCGATCCGAGCCGTTCATCGCCCTAAAACGACAGGTCGATGGCGAATTCATGGGGGCAAGCTCGGTTCTTAAGGCAGAAGTCGCGCAAAACAACAATCGAGAGGATTTCCCAATGGCCGGACTTTCAGGCAAGCGCGTCATGGTCACAGGCGCCAGCGGTCTTGTTGCGCTTCCCGTTGCGGTGGAACTTGCGAAACACAACGAGGTCTTCGCGCTCGCGCGTTGGTCCGATCCGGCACAGCAGAAACTGGTCGAGGCGGCAGGCGCGCAGGCGGTCACGTTCGATCTGGCACAGGAAGATCTATCGGCTTTGCCCAAACACGTCGACGTGGTGATAAATTATGCGGTGCTGCCGCCCAACTTCGGCAACATGGCTTATGACGTCAACACCGGGGCAACTGGCAGGCTGGCGCGCCGCTATCGAGATGCCGAGGCCTTCGTCCACGGCAGCACCGGCTCGCTTTACGAATACCAGGGCGAGCGCCCCTTGCGCGAAGACGATCCCTATGGACTGCACAGCGCGGGCGAGAACTACGCCGCAAGCAAGATCGGCGCGGAATATCTAATCAAGCATCTGAGCACCGACTACAATCTGCCGGTCACAATCATCCGCATCTTCTCGTTCTACGGACCGCGCGGTGGCGGAGTGACCCAGCGGGTCGACCAGGTGGCAAAGGGTTTGCCCGTCAGCGTCTATCCGGGAGTGCGCAACGTTCACACGCCGCTCTATGAGGATGACTACGTCGAAAAGACGATCGGCTGCGCCGGCATCGCGAAGGTCGGCGCCGAAGTGATCAATGTCGGCGGTTCGGAAAGCTGCACCACTCAGGAATATTGCCAGATTGCTGGAGAATTGACTGGCAAGGAGCCGATCTTCGTCGAAAACGGCAGGAGCTGGCCGATCTGGGCCGACACGACCAAGATGGAAAAGCTCCTGGGCCCCAGCAAGGTTTCGATCCGCGAGGGCATCCGCCGGGTGCTGGAGCGTACTGACCAGCGGCTCAGCAATCTTCACCACGTGCTCGGCCAGCCAGAGGCGCAGGACGCATGATCACGATGATCGCGCGGATGAAGGTAGGCCCTGAAAACGCGGCAGAGTATGAGGCGCTGCTTGACCATGTCACGGCCAAGACCCTGCGGCACGAGCCCGGCGTGGCCTACTATGCCTGGTCAAAGAGCGCCGATGAACCAAATACCTATGTGGTGATCGAGGTCTACGAAAATGCCGAGGTCCATGCCGCGCACATGGCCAGTCCCTGGGTGCGGGAATCACTACCAAAGTCCGTTGCGCTGGTGGATGGCGGGTTCGATATCCAGCAATATCTCAGCGAGGGTAGCGCGCCTGTAACCTTGCGCCACAAGGCCTGATATTATTCGGGCAACTGCGTAAAATCCGTCAGCGCCGCATCGCGCAAACCGCGCCAAACCCGCACTGCCTGGACTGTCTCGGGCACATCATGCACCCGAAGCATTTGCACGCCCGCTTCAAGTGCCTTGAAGGCCAGGGCTATCGATCCGCCGAGCCGCTGGTGCGCCGGAGCCTCGTTCGACAAGGCACCGATCATCCGCTTGCGGCTGACTCCCACCAGCAACGGCTGGCCGAGTGCGTGGAACAGCGGCAGGGCGTTGATTAGCGCCAGGTTCTCCGCAACCGCCTTGCCAAAACCTATGCCCGGATCGAGCACGATCATGTTGCGCGCAATGCCCGCCGCAATCGCCGCATCGCGCCGCGCCATGAGCCAGTCGAATACATCGAGCACGACATCGCCATATGTGCCATCTGCATGCAGATCGTCGGCCTCGCCCGGTGCGTGCATCAGCACCACCGGCACCCTGGCCCGCGCCGCAAGTTCGAGGCTCCGCGGATCATGGCGCAGCGCGCTGACGTCATTGATGATGTGCGCCCCGGCGGCCAATGCCGCTTCCATAACCGCCGCGCGCCGGGTGTCGGTGCTGATCGCCGCACCCGAGGCTGCAAGGCGTTCGATCGCCGGTATGGCGCGCTTCAGTTCATCGCCTTCCCACACAGCCGCCGCACCGGGCCGGGTGCTTTCGCCGCCAACGTCGATGATCGCTGCGCCCGCTTCGAGCATCGCGGCGGCATGGGCATTGGCCACGTCCGGATTATCGAGAAACTGCCCGCCATCGGAAAAACTGTCTGGCGTAACGTTGAGAATGCCCATTACCTGCGGCTGATCGAGCCGGATGGTGCGGGCGCCACATTGCATCGGCGCATGCGCAGCGCGCAGGGCAGCCCATTGCGCCTGGCCCTGCTCCGCTAGTGCCGCGGGCAAATCACCGAGTGCCGCTTCGACCTCGCGCGCGCCTAGCCGCCGACGGGAGATTATGGTGTCACCCTCGCGCACGATCAGCGCAAATCGACTGGCATAGACCATCCCGCCCGCCAGTCGCGCTGCCTCGCCTTCCTCGCTTTGCGGGCTTTCGGTGAGTGCAATTGGGCGCAGGTAAAGGGATTGGGTCATCACTGTTTCCGTAACGCTTCCCCATCACAAGGGAAGGTCCTCAATCCTCGGTAGCCAACAGATAAAGCTGCCGGATCGCATCGACGGGCTTCAACTCGCCCTGATGTTCGATATGCCAGAAGGTCCAGCCATTGCAGGCCGGCGCATTTTGCAGCTTAGCGCCCAGGCTATGGATCGAACCCTTGTTTGCGCCCGAAGCCAGCGAGCCATCGGTCAGCACGGTCGCAGACAGCCGCCGCTTCTTGTCGGTCAACACCGTACCCGGTGCGATCCAGCCGGTTTCTATGAGTGCCCCGAAGGCCACCTTGCGGGCGGTCTTGGGGCTTTGCATGGTCGCAATCGCGCTTTCGTCGAGCGGCAGCGCCAGCTCTATCCGCTCCAGTGCCACCTCGCGGTATGCAGACTCCCGCTCACAGCCGATCCACTGCCGACCGAGCCGCTTGGCAACTGCCCCGGTGGTGCCGGTGCCGAAAAACGGGTCAAGCACGACATCGCCGGGCTTGGTTGTTGCCAGCATCACCCGATACAGCAGCGCTTCGGGCTTTTGCGTCGGATGGGCCTTGACCCCGTCCTTGCGGATCCGTTCCTGCCCGCCGCAGATCGGCAACACCCAGTCGGAACGCATCTGAAGTTCATCGTTAAGGGTCTTCATGGTGCGATAATTAAACGTGTACCTGGCCTTCTCGCCCATCGACGCCCAGATCAGCGTTTCATGGGCATTGGTGAAGCGCGTGCCCTTGAAATTGGGCATCGGATTGGCCTTTCGCCAGACAATATCGTTGAGGATCCAGAAACCCATATCCTGCAGCGTCGCGCCGACGCGGAAGATGTTGTGATAGCTGCCGATGACCCAAAGCGAGCCGCTCGGCTTGAGCACCCGCTGCGCCTCGGCCAGCCATTCGCGGGTAAACTGGTCGTAGGCGGCGAAGCTCGCGAACTTGTCCCAGTGATCCGTAACTGCATCAACATGGCTGCCATCGGGCCGGGCAAGATCGCCGCCGAGTTGGAGATTGTAGGGGGGATCGGCGAAAATCATGTCGATCGAGCCGCTGGGCAAGCCCCGCATGGCCTCGATGCAGTCGCCCGTCAGGATTTGACCAAGTGGCAAATCCTGCAGTGTCGACCCCGCGCCTTCGGCGCGCGAGCGCACCCGTTCCTTCAGCATTACCTGTACCATTTAACCGACATTGCCCCCTGACTTATCCACACGGTGAGTCCTTGAGGAGTCCGCGTCAAGTGCGAACTTGCCGGGATTCCTCGCAGATTACGGTTAAGGATGCGTCAACGCGAGGAGAACGGAACGAGTCCCCCACTGCATGTTGCGGCCAGCAGATTCAACGAGACTCCACATGATGTGCTGTTGCCGTAAAGACTCGCAGGCCGAAATAAATCAGGCCGGAGCCAATCCCGGATCAATCCCGGTCATCTGAATCGAAACATCCCACAGCTGCCGAGCCAGCGCAGCGCCTTTGCGGGCCAGCACTTTTGCCGCCTCGAAGCCGATCCCGGTATTAGCCCCGGTGACGAGGAAGCACTTGCCCGATTGATCGAGGACATCGGCGTCGGTGAAACCGGTCACACTACCATCTCCAACTGAGCTACGGGCGCAAAGCTGCGGCGATGGCAGGGCGCCGGGCCATGAGTGCGCAGGGCTGCAAGGTGTTCGGGCGTGCCATAGCCCATATTACGCTCCCAGCCATAATGCGGATGGACCAGCGCCAGTCCGCGCATCAGCCGGTCGCGGTGTTCCTTTGCGACAATCGATGCCGCCGAAATGCAAGGCTCGATGGCATCGCCGCCGACAATCGCCCGCGCCGGCCAGCACCAATCCTCGCAGCGGCCTGATGGGGTCATGTTGCCATCGATCAGCACCTCATGCGGATCGGCCTCGATCTGCGCGCACAGCGCCGCAACCGCCCGGGTCATCGCCAGCATGGTCGCCTGGAAGATGTTAATCCGGTCAATCGTGTCGACATCCACCAGTCCCACTGCCCATTGGCAACTCCCGTGAATTTCTGCTTCAAGCACAGCGCGGCGCAGTGGCGTCAGCTTCTTGGAATCGTCGAGCCCTTCTGGTGGGCGAATGCAAAGGATCACCGCCCCGGCGACCACCGGCCCGGCCAGCGGACCGCGTCCGGCTTCATCGACTCCGATGATAATCCGGCGCCCGCTCTTGGATCGGAACTTGCTCACCATTGCAGCGTTTCCTTCAATCTCACTGCTGCGGCAAGCACCTGGCTCGCGAAATCCCCCTCTCATTTGCAGAGCTTTCATTTGCAACCCATGTCCTCCTCCCCTATCCGCGCGCGGCTTATGTCCAACATCGTTCCCCTCGACAGCATCGACCCCGCGCTTATCGAAGACCTGCTCGATCGCGCCTTCGAACCCGAGCGCCACATGCGCACTGCCTACAAGGTACGTGAGGGCACGGACTGGCTACCGGCACTCAGCTTCGCCGCGCTGGATGACGACGATCATCTTGCCGGCACAATCCAGTGCTGGCCGGTCGCGCTGACGCCGGTCAACGGCAAGGCAAGCCCGATGATCATGGTAGGCCCCGTCGCAGTGCTGCCCGAATTGCAAGGCCAGGGCTATGGGAAGGCGCTGATGTCGGCCGCCATCGCCGCGATCAGTCCCGATGCGCCGTTGCCGCAGGTCATGATCGGCGACGAGGAATATTACGGCCGCTTCTGGGGTTTTTCCGCGGAACGTACTGGCGGCTGGAACCTGCCCGGCCCGTGGGATCCGGGGCGCCTGCTGGTCCGCTTCAACAATCCGTCCATCCTGCCCGACACGGGCACGTTGGGGCCGTGGCTGCGCTAGTCACGGCTGCCCTTGCAGCCAGTCAATGTAGCTGGCATCGAACGTCCAATGCCTTACGAACCACCACCCGAACTTGCTGCGCTGTCGCTCGCTGAAGTTGCCGCGATGGTCGAATCGCGCACTCTGCCGCCGGTCAGCGAGTGGCAGCCGGCCCGCGAAGGCGACAGCCTGATGCGGATCGCAGCGGACGGGCGCTGGTTTCATGACGGCGGCGAGATCAAGCGTGCTGCCATGATCCGGGCCTTCGCCAGCTTGTTGACGCGCGATGCGAGCGGGCAACACTGGCTGGTCACCCCGCACGAAAAACTCTCGATTGAAGTCGAAGACGCGGCTTTCATCGCCGTCGACGTCAAACAGGACAACGGCTCGCTCGCCTTCAGGCTCAACACCGACGAACTGATCATTGCCGGGCCGGACCATCCGGTAATCGCTCGCGGCGACCCCGATGTGCCCGCGATCTATGTCGGTGTTCGCCATGGAACCGAAGCGCGACTGAATCGCAGCACTTATGGGCAACTGGTTGAAATTGCACTGGCAGGAGGCGAACTCGCTTTCGCCAGCCAGGGAACCACTTTCTCGCTGGTGCCGCAATGAGCGCATTGTTTGACCGGCTCAGTGCGTTGTACGAAATTGGCCACAACGGCGAGCAGCCCGAGCTGTTCGGCGACCAACGGCTCGAAGGCATCAACAGATTCACTCCCGCCGCCGTACTGGCTGCGATCACCGAGCGCGATGGCGAACCGGGCGTGCTGCTGTTGCATCGCCCATCCAACATGCGCTCGCACCCCGGCCAAATCGCCTTTCCCGGCGGCAAAATCGATCCCGGCGAGACGGCAATTGAAGGCGCGCTGCGCGAGGCGCATGAGGAGCTCGGTATCGATCCGGCGCTGGTCCGTGTGATCGGCACCAGTGATGTCTATCGCACGCACTCGGGCTTTGAGATCACTCCGGTGCTCGGTATGATACCCCCCGATATCGAGATAATCCCCAACCCCACTGAAGTTGCGCAGTGGTTCGAGGCGCCGCTCGGCCATGTGCTCGATCCCGCCAACCATGTCGGACAATGGGTCGAATGGGAGGGCTCGATGCGATCCTATTACGAGATCATGTGGCAGGAGCATCAAATCTGGGGCGTGACGGCGGCCCTGCTGGTCAATTTGTCGCGGCGGTTGAAGTGGCATGGCTAGCGTGCTGCCCCCCGCTCCGTGGACAAAGCGCGCTGACCTCGCCCGGATGTTAGCCGCTCTGGGTGAAGGTAGTGCCCGCTATGTTGGCGGCGCGGTGCGTGACACCTTGTTGGGGCTGGAGGTCAAGGACATAGATCTCGCTACTCCGCTGGTCCCCGACGAAGTTATCGCCCGGCTCGGCGTGGCGGGCATCCGCACAGTCCCCACCGGCATCGCCCACGGCACGATAACGGCGCTACTAAAGGAAGGGCCGGTCGAAATCACCACCCTGCGTCACGATGTCAGCACCGATGGCCGCCGCGCCACGGTCGCTTTTGCGCAGGACTGGCGCAAGGATGCCGCGCGGCGAGATTTCACCATCAACGCGCTCTATGCCGACCCGGCGAGCGGCGAAATTTTCGACTACTTCGGCGGGAAAGACGATCTCGCCGCGTGCCGCGTGCGCTTCATCGGCGATGCCCGGCAACGGATCCGCGAGGATCACCTGCGGATTTTGCGCTACTTCAGGTTTCAGGCAAGGTTCGGCTCACAGCCTGCTGACCAGGAATCAGAAACTGCCTGCGCTGAACTCGCGGCAACGCTGAAAGCCCTGTCGCGCGAACGGATTGGCATGGAAATGCTGAACCTGCTCACCCTGCCCGATCCCGCTCCGACAGTAGCGCGCATGGCGGAACTCGGCGTGCTGGCGGTGGTCTTGCCGGAGGCCGCTGTCGAACCGCTGACGCA
>JBDSSP010000131.1:0-5726 GCA_039928735.1 Novosphingobium sp.
CCCGGCAGCGTCGCGTTCTACGTCTCCGGCCAGTTGCTCACCGAGGACTACTACGTCGCCAACAAGCTGATGAAGGGCTTCATCGGCAGCGGCAATATCGACACCAATTCAAGGCTTTGCATGGCAAGCGCCGTCGCCGCCCACACCCGCGCCTTCGGCGAGGACATTGTCCCTTGCAGCTATGATGACCTTGACGCCGCAGACCTAATCCTGCTGGTCGGTTCGAACACCGCCTGGTGCCATCCGGTGATCTGGCAGCGGATCGAGAAGGCACGGCAGCGGCGCGGCACGAAACTGGTGGTGATCGATCCCCGGCGGACCGAGACGGCAGAGCAGGCCGATCTGCACGTGCAGATTGCGCCCGATGGCGATGTCGCGCTGTTTGGTGCACTGCTGGCGGAGATGGACTCGCGCGGGCTGGTCGATGCGAGCGACTGCGAAGTGCCCGATGGGTTCTGGAGTGGCCTTGCGAGCAACCACGGCATCGATCAAGCGACCTTCTCCCGGCTCGCCGATCTTGTCGCGCAGCACCCCCGCATGATCACCCTGTTCAGCCAGGGCGCGAACCAGTCGATCAGCGGCACCGACAAGGGCAATGCGATCATCAACCTCCACCTCGCCACGGGGCGGATCAACAAGCCGGGCGCGGCGCCGTTCAGCATCACCGGCCAGCCCAATGCGATGGGCGGGCGCGAGGTGGGGGGCCTTGCCAACATGCTGGCCTGCCACCTCGGTTTCTCGGAAGCCGAACGCGGCGATGTAGCGGCGTTCTGGAAAACGGACAATCTCTGCGCCAGCCCCGGCCTCAAGGCCGTCGACATGTTCCGCGCGGTTCATGACGGGCGGATCAAGTTCCTCTGGGTTATGGCGACCAACCCCGCCGTATCGATGCCCGATGCCGGCTTCGTGCGCGAGGCGCTGGCGAAGTGCCCAGCGGTCGTCGTCTCCGACGTCATGGCCGACACCGACACTGGCCGTTTCGCCCACATCCGCCTCCCCGCGCTGGCCTGGGGCGAGAAGGACGGCACGGTGACTAATTCGGAGCGCCGGGTCAGCCGCCAGCGCCCGCTGTTTTCGCCGCCAGGCGAAACGCGCGCAGATTGGCAGATCGTCTGCCAGGTCGCCGAACGGCTTGGCTGGGGCGAGAGCTTCACCTTCGGGAACCCCGCCGAGGTGTTTCGCGAATATGCGGCCATGACCGCGCTGGCGTTGCGCCATGGCAAATTGCTGGATCTGACCGACCGAGCGGCGCTGAGCGACGCAGGCTATGCCGCGATGCAGCCGTTCCAGTGGGGCGGCAAATATCCGCTGGCGGCGCGCTTCCCGACGCCTTCCGGCAAAGCGCGGCTGGTGGCGGCCACGCCGCCCGTTACTCCGCTTGACCCCGCTTTCCCGCTGCGGCTCAACACCGCGCGTTACCGCGATCAGTGGCACACAATGACGCGCACCGGTTTGTCGCCAACCCTGTCGCAGCACCGGCGCGAACCCGGACTTGAAGTGCATCCCGGCGATGCTGCCTCGCTGGGCCTCAGTGAAGGCGGCCTCGGCCGCGTCATTACTGCGCAGGGCGAGGCAGTGTTCCGCGTGTCCATTTCGTCCGGCCAGCGCCGCGGCGACATCTGCGTGCCGATGCACTGGACCGACGTCATGTCCGGCCAGGGTCGCAGCAATCTGCTGCCGGGACAATTCACCGATCCCCATTCCGGGCAACCCGGCTTCAAGGACACGCCCGCGCGGGTCGAACCGGTTGTGGTGGACTGGCGAGCCTTCCTTGTTACCGACCATGACCGTGCGCCCACACAGATGCTCTATTGGACGCGCGCGCGGGTCAGCGGCGGCTGGCTGTATGAACTGGCCGGGCTCGGTATGTTTGATGCCGAAAGCTTATTGCCGGCAGGCGAGCGGATCGAAGCTTTTGATCGTGCGAGGGGCATGCGGCGGATTGCAGTGCAGGACGCCGACGGTGTGCTCATCGCGGCGCTCTATGTCACGCGTTCGGGCGAATTGCCGCCGCGCGAATGGGCGGCAGCGCAGCTCGGCCAGACTGTGGCAACAGCCGCCGAACTGCTCGCGGGGCGGCCAAGCATCGCTGCGCCAGATCGCGGCGCCATCGTCTGCGTCTGCCACGGCATCGGCGAATATGCCATTGCGGCAGCGACTTGCGCAGGCGCCGCGACTGTCGAGGCTATTGGCAAATCGACCAGCGCCGGAACCAATTGCGGCTCTTGCCGCCCGGCCATCGCACGGCTGCTTGCGGCCTCATTCACGCCTTCAATGGAGGCAGCACAATGAACGATTTTCCGGAAGGCAGCGTCTGGCTGGTCGGAGCCGGTCCGGGTGATATCGAGCTGCTCACCCGCAAAGCCGAGAGGCTCATCCGCGCGGCCAGTGTGATCTTCCATGATGCCCTGGTCGGCCCAGGCATAGTCGACCTTGCCTCACCCGGCGCGCGGCGGGTTTATGTGGGCAAGCGATCGGGCCGCCATTCGAAGGACCAGCCGAGCATCGATCGCCTGATCGTGGAGTCGGCGCTCGCAGGCGAACGCGTCGTCCGGCTCAAGGGCGGCGATCCTGCGATCTTCGGCCGCGCAATCGAGGAACTGGAAGCCTGCCGTGCGGCGGGTGTTGCCGTGCAAGTGTGCCCCGGAATCACCGCCGCCAGCGCTGCCGCTGCCAGCCTGGGCACCTCGCTCACATTACGCGGAATGGCGCGCAAGCTGACATTCGTCACTGCCCATGCCCGCGCCGGGGAAGCGCTCGATCTCGATTGGGCGGCGCTGGCCGATCCTGCAGCGACACTTGCGATATATATGGGCAAGGCCGCAGCGCCGCAGATTTCCGCGCAACTGATCCGCGCCGGACTGCCTGCCGATACGCCGGTCGCTCTCGTCGAAAACGCCAGCCTGCCGAGCGAACGCCAATTCCGCACCCGGCTCGATCTGCTGCCCCTCGCTGCCGCTTCGGCGCTGGGGGCCGGACCGGCGTTGGTGCTGGTCGGGGAAACCGTAAGATCGCGATCCACTCCCCCGGCCCAACGATTAAATCAAAACGAAATCTTGATTGTTCCTCCAAAGGTCCGCTCGTCGCCTGGCGTGCCGGCGATCAGGCCGACAATGCCCGGCGCGACCTGCAGCAGTTCGATGTAGTTCACATCAAACGCATTGCGCACCCAGCCGAACACATCGAAGCCATCGCCGCGGAAGCCGGCGCGGAAGTTGGTCAGAACCGAGCCATCGACCTTGGTGTAGATCGACGGTGAGGCGTTCGAGTTCCAGTCCGAGCGATAGTTGCCATCGACGCCAAGGTAGACTTGCCCTTCCTTGGCAAGGAGTGTCACCGGCGTGTTGACTTCAGCGCCATAGGAGAACGCATATTTCGATACACCGGGCAGAGCCTGGCCCGAAATGTCGCACGAGCGCGGGCTGAGCGATCCCGGGACGCCCGGCGCGCCGGGCGCCTGACTGCCGTCGGCGGCAACGAAAGTGCCGCCGGAAAGCTCGGGCGGGCATGGGGCATTGGTGAACTTCACGTATTTGGCGTCGGTGTAGGCAAAGTTGGCATAGGCCGTGAAGCGGTCGCGGGTGCGGATCTTGAAGTCCGCCTCGATACCCGCCGAACGGACCTTTTCGGCATTGGCGAGATAGCCGCGCACCGTGCCGAACTGACCGCCGTTGACGGTCGCCTGGAAGTCCTTGATCTCGGTCAGGTAGCCGGTGAGGTTGAACGTCGCCTTGCGGTCCCAGAACTGGGTCTTGACGCCCACTTCGAAGTGATTGACCGATTCCGGCTTGACCGTGCTAGCGGTCAGATCAGGCAGGTTGGCAGTGGTGAGCGGCAGGCCATTCTGGTTGATACCGAGCGTCTTGAAGCTCTTGGCGTAACTGGCATAGATCTGGACGTCGCGCGCAGCCTTGTAGTTCAGGTTGAAATCGTAGCTGAAGTTCCATTTGCTTGCCGCTGGCGAAGTGGTCTGCGGCTGGTAAATGCTGCACTGCGCCGCAAGAGTAGTGCCAGCGGCCGGCGCGGGGGTGCAACTGATCACCTGGCCTGCGCCGTTTGTCACCACGCGGTTGTAGTAGCCTTCCTTCTTGTCATAGTTGATGCGGATGCCCGGTTGGATGGTCAACTCGGGCGTCAGCTTGTAACTGACCTGGCCATAGAGCGCGGCGCTGGTGCTCTTGAGAAACTGGGTGTTGTTCGCGGTCAGGCCCGACAGGATGCTGGCGTCGGCGGTCTGCGCGCCGGTCAGGCTCCAGCGGCTGGCGTCGGCTCCCTGCTGTTCGAGCCCCTGGGTATCGATGCGTTGCTTGAAGCCGAACAGGCCGACCACGAAGTCCACCTTGTCGCCATCGTAATTGTAGCGGAATTCCTGGCTGTACTGGTTCTGCTGCGAAGGATTGTTCGACGCCGAGACGATCGACAGGCCAGAGAAGTCGCGTTCGTTCTGCGGCTTTCAGTCCCAGAACCGCCAGGCAGTGATCGAGGTCAGTCAGCCGATCATAGACGTTGCGGCTGGGGACGGCATAATTGCGACCGGGATTGGCCGCATTGATCGATGCCACCAGCGCATCGTACTGTCGTGACAGCGCGCGCTGGGTCAGCCCGGCCCGGACGAATGCGGTGCCGAAGCCATATGGATTCTGCCTGGAGTAGGCCTTTCGACAAGGCGGCCTTAAATCTCGATGAAATGAGTAGAGATTTATCCAATCGAATGTTCGGGCCTCGAGCGTTGTCGTCGTCGGCACAGGTTGGGGTGGCAAGAGAGACGCCATTGTGCTCTGCTCAGGCCTGGCAGCGTTCGCCCGGATGGATTTGAAGGAGCGCGCTGACCGGGAACCATTGGCTGGTCGCCGCGTTGACGCGAGATATATCTGCAGGAGCTAACCATGTCCGACATCGCCCGCCCCTATGCGGCTGACGCAGCTTGGGAGGCACACACCGAATATCCTCCACTCACCGGGCGGCGCGCCGTCATAACCGGTGACACCACCGGCAATCCCGAATTTCAGCCCGACAAACAGCGCGAGTTGATCAAGGCGCACAGGATGCTTCGCGCCGAGGACATTGCGGTTGCTGCGCTGTTCATGTTGCGCCAGCCGCGTCGCTGCGCGGTATCGGATATGCGGGTCGAGACGCGGCTCGATCATCCGTGACTTACGCTGTCGACCGGCTCGTCGCTACGCCTGACATGATCGATCTGAGCCAGTCGCCGCTGGCGGGTAAGCTCGAAGTGGAAACGTTCGTCCTGGGCGTATTCAACCCAGCAATGACCCGCTTGCCAAGCGGCAACCTCTTGCTGGTCGCGCGCGTCGCAGAAGCACTGCGCCAGCCGATCTTCGATAACAAAGTGCACGCGATTCGCTGGGACGGGGGACACTACGTTCTCGATGGCTGGCCGCTTGACCTCGTTGACACCGCCGACCCGCGGAAATTCAAATTCCACGGGGGCGGCTGGGACATTATGGCGCTGACGTCGCTTTCCTGGCTCCTTCCCATCGAACTCTCGCCCGATGGGCTCAAAGTGGAACAGATCCACTACCAGAAGGCGCTCGCTCCGGCGGGCAGCTGGCAGTGCTATGGTCTTGAAGACGCGCGGATCAGCAAGGTCGGCGAGCGGTACTGGATGACGACATGTTCGGTCAGCCCGGAACGCCACTCAACCACGCTATACAGTTCAGACGATGCAATGGACTGGACCTTCGAAGGCATAGTTCTCGATCATCAGA
>JBDSSP010000132.1:0-20462 GCA_039928735.1 Novosphingobium sp.
CCGCCGCCGTCACATCCATCGCATCGCGCACGAAATTGCGGAATTCAAAGGACACGCGCCCACTGCCCACGAAAGTATCGCGGATTTCAGCCGAGCCCTTTTCCGACAGTTCGGCGCAGTGCGGACAGGTAAGTGAGCCATATTCGATCAGTTTGATCGGCGCTTTGGGATTGCCCATCCGGTAGCCGCCTTCCGGTGTCTTGACGACAACATCGGACCAGGCCTTGCCCGCCGAGGGCGCAACCTTGGCGACTGGCTCGCCAGAAAGGCCGCCATTGCCATCCTTGCCCTTGCTGCAAGCCCCGAGCCCAAGCGCGAGTGGCGCGAGTGTCGCTACCAGGAACAATCGACCAAATGTGCCAAATGCCATTGCTCAGGAATCCTTATTGTGCCGGGCTGTCTGCACTAGTGGTTCATTTCTGACATTTGCATCCCTATCGACCAGGGCAGTGGCAAATGTCACAAACATGAGAACCACTAGCTATATATTGTCTCTAGTGGATTTTATAATTTTGACATTCGCACTTGAGCTTGCCGATAGCGGGATGCGAATGTCAAAATCAATCCACTAGCCCATGGCTGATTTTGATAGAAGGCAATGCTGGGGAAAAGGTCCTAAATCTCCACAGTTTCGCCCCGTTGGCCTCACATCCGCGCGTCGAGCTGCGGCTTGAGGCTTGCCCAGTCATGCGTACCGGCCAGCAGTGCGCCGTTGAGCAAAAAACTTGGCGTGCCTTCCACCCCAAGTCTCGATGCTTCGGCGGTCTGCGCCGCCAGTTTCTGTGCCATGACCGGGTCGGCGAGGCAGCGCTCAACCGTCATGCGGTCATAGCCGCGCTGGGCCATGATCGGGAAAAAGCCGAAATCGCTGGCGATGGACTGCAGCCGCGACTTTTGCGTGCCAGTCGTCCAGCGCGCCTGCTGTGCCTGGGTGGCGCGGTTGGCGGTGGCCATCCATTGCGTCTGGCTGCGCAGAAAAGTGGTGTGATTGGCAAAAAACCGCGCGGGCGGGCCGCAATTGGTCAGCATCGCGACTGTCAGGTCAATCGGATCGCGCACCAGATGACGCACTTCGACGGATAACTTGCCCTGGGCAACGCCATAGATGCGCAGCCGGTCGCTCGCCTCCTGGTCGAAATGGGCGCAGTGCGGGCAAGTGTAGCTGATATATTCGCTCAGCTTGAGCTGGGCGGCCGGATTGCCGAGCACATGGCTGCCGCTTGGCGTCACGGCAACCTGCGCGTTCCAGTTGCCCGGCACAGCGCGGGTCGCTGCCACCGAAAGCATGGCCACTGACGTCAGGGATAAGGCCTGCGCGGCCAAACGGATCAATCGCATTGTCTGTCTAATCCTCCTCATTCGTGCCCATGCTTCGCGCCAGCGATTCGAGCACTGCCCGCAACTCCGGATCGCCGATGTCGCGCAGACTGTCGCCGAGTTCCATCGGAATGGGCCGCAGCGATGGCGGCGCAGTCGCCACTTCCCTTGCTGCCGGCGGCTTAACCTCGCCTTGCCGGATTTTCACCCGCGCGACTGCTTTATAGCCGAAAAAGCGGTTCACTCGCTCGATGATCTCGGGGATCACCATGCTGATCATCGGCGCATGCGCAGCCACGACCACCAGCGCGAGGATGCCTTCGCTCTTTTCGCCGGGCGGAAATCGGATTGATTCGGGGATGCAGACGCGGGCGTGGCGCGGGCCGACGATCTCCGGCCAGCGGGTGACCACGCTTGACTGGACGAAGCCGAAGCGGCGGAATGCGGTGCGGCCGACTTCGGGCATCAGATCGGCTATCGCGCGCGCCTGCCCGCCGCGCGGCCGTTCGTAGCGGCGTGGCTGGCCTGGCTTGGCAGCCTTGGATGGCGTGTCCCGTTCCATTGTGCGTTGTGCAATGCCATAGCCGCCGGATGGATGCCAGCACCGAGACGATATCCGGACCCTTGCTTAAATGGTACGACCGGCATGCGCGGACGCTGCCCTGGCGGGCGCCGCCGGGCGCGCAGCCGCCGGATCCTTACCGGGTGTGGCTGTCCGAGGTCATGCTGCAGCAGACGACAGTCGCAGCGGTTATCCCCTATTTCGAGCGGTTCATTGCCCGCTGGCCCACGGTCGAGGCCATGGCGGCAGCGCAGGACGGCGAGGTCATGGCGGCATGGGCCGGGCTTGGCTACTATGCCCGCGCCCGCAACTTGCTCGCCTGCGCCCGGGTGGTTGCGGCGTCGGGCGGCAGATTCCCGCAAACCGAAGCGGAACTGCGTCAGTTGCCGGGGCTAGGCGCCTATACTGCGGCGGCAGTGGCCGCGATTGCCTTTGGCAAGCGTGCGGTGGTGGTCGATGCCAATGTCGAGCGGGTCGTCGCGCGGCTCTATGCGATTTTCGAGCCGATGCCGGCAGCCAGGGCGGCGATCCGCAAGGCGGCTGAGGCGATTACCCCGGATCGGCGTCCCGGCGACTTCGCGCAGGCGATGATGGACCTCGGCGCGACAATTTGCACTTCGCGCAGCCCGCGCTGCTTGTTGTGCCCGCTGTCCGCAAATTGCCAAGCGCAGAGCAAAGGGCAGCCGGACAGCTATCCGGTCAAGCCCGCCAAGTCGCCCAAGCCGCACCGCAAGGGCCAGGCTTGGTGGATCGAGCGCGACGGCGCGGTATGGTTGGTGCGGCGGCAGGGCAGGGGCATGCTGGGCGGCATGCGCGCCTTGCCCGACGATGGCTGGATCGCGGGCTGCGATGGTTCGGGAGTGGCTCCGCTGGCCGGTCCTTGCCAAGCGGGCGGAGCGGTCACCCATGTGTTCACGCATTTTTCGCTTGAGCTGCACTTGCAGCTTTATTCGGGCGACGATTGGGATAGTCTGGCACCAACGGATGGCGAATGGTGGCCGCTCGAACGGCTGGACGAGGCGGGCCTGCCGACGCTGTTTGCCAAGGCAGCGCGGCTGGCAATGGCTGCCACGGGAGATGAAGTTTTGAAATGAAGGCGCTGAGTTCCCTGCGAATACCGGATTCCTGGCGCGCGCTGATCGGCAGCGGTGCAATGCTGGGTGCGGGTCTGGCGTCTGGTCTGCGTCCAGCCCGCGCGGCCAGTTCATGCCTGCAGAGACCTATCCGCTGCAAAGGGAATTTCTCGCGGCGACCCGCGATGATGTTTTGGTGAGGCTTCGCAGATGACTGTTGCAACAATCGCGTTTTCCGGCTCGCGCATCGATCGCGCCGATCACATCCGCCAGAGTCCGGACATGCTGGCGGGTCTGATGAACCACCGCGCGCGGTTGTTGCGGCTCGAAGGACTCGATCCTGTGATCGCGGTGGATGGCACGCTTGCCTGGGGCAGTTTAGCCGATGCCGGCCCGGCGGCCGAGCTGGTGTTCCTGGGGATCAGCGAGGAGCGCGGCTGTTTTGCCGCCGTGCCTGCCGCTGGCAGCGTCGCGCCGCCCAATCCGCGGCTGTGGCAGGCGCTGGCCGGCCTCGCATCCGAAGATCTCGCCACTTACGGCGGTGCCCGTTCGATGGTTGACTGGCACGCGCGCCACCGCTTCTGCGCCCGCTGCGGCGGCGCTACTGTGCTCGCCAGGGGTGGCTGGCAGCGCAATTGCGGCTCGTGCAAGGCCGAGCATTTCCCTCGCGTCGATCCGGTGACGATCATGCTGGTCGAGCACGAAAATTCGATCCTTCTCGGTCGCCAGCCGCGTTTTCCCGCGGGCAATTATTCGGCGCTGGCCGGGTTCGTCGAGCCCGGCGAAACCATCGAGGAGGCGGTCGCGCGCGAGGTTTTTGAGGAGGCCGGGGTGCGCGTCCGAGATGTAACCTATGTGATGTGCCAGCCCTGGCCGTTTCCCTCATCGCTGATGATCGGCTGCCATGCCTTTGCCGACGATCCGGCGGTGACCATCGATGCCAACGAACTCGACGATGCCCGCTGGTTCAGCCGCGCCGAGGTCGAAGATGCGATGCGCGCGGCGCAGGCCGGGGGCAGGGGGGAAGCCTTCGCCGCGCCGCCGCCATTTGCCGTTGCGCATCATTTGCTGAACTGGTGGGTCAGGCGGGGATGAACACCCACACGTAATTTTCTTGCTTTTTGCCGCAACGCACCCTAAGTGCCCGGTCAGCAATCGGCGCGCGGGTCTTATCCCGCCGCAGTCCCGGCAGCGTGAGGTCCGCGTTTCAACGCATGACCTGCCCGGACTTACGGTCGCCGTTTCAGCCTCAAGCTTCCTTTTTCACGCAGGGTCGCATTATCCGAACCCTTGCCTGCGCGCGCTATTATGCCGCGCGCCCGCATCCCATATTGAAAGAATATAATGTCCTATTTTACTGACCTTGGCCTTGCCGAGCCTCTTATCCGTGCGCTCGAAACTAAGGGCTATTCCGATCCCACACCGATCCAGAAGCAGGCCATCCCGGCGCTGCTCCAGGGCCGCGACCTGCTCGGCATCGCACAGACCGGCACCGGCAAGACCGCAGCCTTCTCGCTGCCCTCGCTCCACCGTCTGGCCGCCAATCCCAAGCCGCGCCAGAACGCCTCGTGCCGGATGCTGGTGCTCTCACCGACCCGTGAGCTCGCCGCACAAATTGCCGATAACATGCGCGGTTATGCCAAATACCTCAGCCTCAACGTGCAGTGCGTGTTCGGCGGCATCCCCGTCGGCAAGCAGGCCCGGGCGCTGGTCGGCGGCTGTGACGTGCTGGTCGCAACGCCTGGCCGCCTGCTCGATCTGATCGACCAGCGCGCGCTGACGCTGCGCAATGTCGAAATCTTCGTGCTCGACGAGGCCGACCAGATGATGGACCTCGGCTTCATCGTGCCCCTGAAGCGCGTTGCCAACATGCTGCCCAAGGAACGCCAGAGCCTGTTCTTCTCGGCAACCATGCCCAAGGCCATCGCCGATCTGGGCAAGCAGTTCATCAACGATCCGGTCCGGGTCGAGGTGACTCCGCAGGCCACAACGGTTGAGCGCGTCGATCAATTCGTCACGCACATCAACCAGGCCGAAAAGCAGGCTTTGCTGACGCTGAGCCTCAAGGAGGGCCTGGCATCGGGCAAGATCGACCGCGCTCTGGTGTTTACCCGCACCAAGCACGGCGCCGACCGCGTCGTGCGCCACCTCAACACCGCCGGCGTCAATGCCGCCGCGATCCACGGCAACAAGAGCCAGCCGCAGCGCACCGCTGCGCTGAGCGCCTTCCGTCAGGGTTCGACCCCGGTGCTGGTCGCCACCGACATTGCCGCGCGCGGTATTGATGTCACTGGCGTCAGCCACGTGTTCAACTTCGAGCTGCCCAACGTGGCCGAGCAATATGTCCACCGCATCGGGCGGACGGCCCGCGCGGGGGCCGACGGCACGTCGGTCAGCTTCGTTGCGCCCGATGAGAAGCCATACCTCAAGGACATCGAGAAGCTGACTGGCGTCAAGCTGATGCCACAGGCGCTGCCAGAGAATTTCGCCAAGCAGGCTGCTCAACTGCCTGCGCCCTCGCGCAAGCCCGCCGAAGCCGAGCAGGATGCCCGGCGCGACGAGCGTGACCGCAAGGGCCGCTTTGGTGGGGGCCGCGGCGAAGGTCGTGGCGGCGGCCAAGGTCGTTCCAACAACAATCGCAGCAATGGCGGCCAGGGCCGTGACGGTCAGTCGCGCGATGCGCATGCCCGTTCGAGCTATGGCCGGGGCGCGCCGACCGAACCGCGTGACGTTCGCGGCCCGGTGTTCAATCCGCTGGGCAACGATGCACGCGGCGCGAGCGACAGCCGCCCGGCGCGGCCGGAAGGCGAACGTCGTCCGGCACCGCATGGCGACCGTCGTGCCGCTCCGCAGGGTGATCGTCGGCCGGCACCGCATGGTGACCGCCGCCCGGCGGGTGAACATCGGGGCGATCACCGCCCCGCCGGCGATCATCGTCCGGCTCGTCCTCATGGCGAACATCGTCCGGCGCGTCCCGAAGGCGATCGCCGTCCTGCGCGCGCCGACGGTGATCGTCGTCCAGCCCGTCCGGAAGGGACCCATTCGCAAGGTGACCGTCGCCCCGGCGGCCCTGCTGACGGTCGCGGCCATCCGCGCCGTGACGGTGGCAGCGCCCCCGTCCGCCGCCCAGCGCGCTAACTTCTAAACCAGCCCCAGCCTGGCCAGCTCGCCCGCGAGCTTGCCGGGCATGGCGTCCTCCGCGATCTCGCCTTCCGCGAGATCGCGCGGGGCACTGCTGTCATCGAGATAGCGCCAGCCCTGATGGGCGCGCTTGGCCTGTGGATGCACGGCAATCATTTTCGCCGCGATGACGATGTGGGTCTTGCCGCCATCGGCCTCGGCAAAGCGCAGGATCGGCGAACGCGCGACCAGCTGGTGCTTGAATATCCAGTAGAGCGAACCGCCGATCATTTCCGCATGGCGCTTGGGCAGGTAGTGAGTGGTGAGAAACGCCTCCTCGCCGCGCCCGACGAACCAGTTTTGCATGTCTTCGAGGGATTTGGCACCAAAGGCGACCTTGGTGAGGTGAAGCGGCATAAGAGCTAGCCCGCCAGCCCGCTCAGCACGGCCAGCCCCAGGAAGCTGAAAAAGCCCATGACATCAGTGGCCATGGTCACGAACACCGCCGAAGACACTGCCGGATCGATCTTCAGCCGGTCCAGCGTCACCGGCACTGCAATCCCCGCCAGTCCCGCCATCAGGTTGTTGATCAGCATCGCCGTGGCAATCACTCCGCCCAGCAGCATATTGCCCGACCACAAGGCAACGCCGCTGCCGATCAGTACGCCCAGCGACAGGCCATTGGCGCTGGCGATGCGGAATTCGCGGCCGATCATGCGCCAGGTGTTGCTGTCGGTCAGCTGGTTGGTGGCAAGTGCGCGCACCACCACGGCGAGGGTCTGGGTGCCCGCATTGCCGCCCATTCCCGATACGATCGGCATCAGCACCGCGAGCACCGCAAACCGCGCAATTGCGCCCTGGAACAGCCCGACGACGCTGGAGGCAATGATCGCCGTGCCCAGGTTGACCACCAGCCAGGTCAGCCGGGTACGGATGGTCAGGTGGATTGGTTCGTTGATATCGCCATCGCCCGCGCCCGACAGCAGCAGCACATCTTCGCCGGCTTCTTCCTGAATGATGTGGACCACGTCATCGACGGTGATCTGGCCGACCAGCCGCCCGGATTTGTCGACTACGGCCGCTGAAATCAGGGCATATTTCTGAAACCGCAGCGCCACTTCTTCCTGATCCATGGTCACCGGGATCAGGGTCTGGTCGCGCTTCATGACGTCGGTCAGCGTGACCGAGCGAGGCGTCCGCAGGATCCATGACAAGGCGCAGCTGCCGACCGGATGATGACCTTCATCGACGATGAACACTTCCCAGAACTCGGTGGCGAGATCGGGATTCTCGCGGAGGAAGTCGATCAGGTCACCCACCGTGCGGTGCTCTGGGAAAGCCACGTAATCGCGGCTCATCAGACGGCCGGCGGTCTCCTCGCCATAGGACAGCGCGGCTTCGATCGCGGCGCGGTCTTCCGGCTCCATTTCGGCGAGGACAGCCTGCTGATCGTCCTCGTCGAGATCCTCGAGCATCGCGACTGCGTCATCGGTATCGAGCTGCTCGGCGATGTCCGCGACGGTTTCGGCGGGCAAGTCCTCGACGAACAGCTCGCGGACATGATCGTTAAGCTCGGCGATAACTTCGACGCCCATCAGATCGCTGATGGCGCGGGCCAGCGGACGGCGCTTGTCGCGCCCGATCAGTTCGAAAAGATCGGCGATATCGGCAGGGTGAAGCGGCTCGACAAGATCATAGACCTGATCGGATTCGCCCGCAGCCAGCGCCTCGCTGACCCGGCGGACGAATTCTGGCTTGAGCCGGTTGTCCTCGTCAAACCGGTCGCTCGAATCCTGCGCGCGCGACTCCGGTGCCGTCGTGGCGGCGCTTTCGATCAGCCGGTCATCGAAGTCCTCGGGATTCATGCGCGACGGTCTAGGCCGGTAAATGCCAAAAGCAACCGGGCACGTCCTGCACCGAAGCCTCTGTGCGTGACATTGTCAGAAACGTCCCTATATCCACCCGCGAAATTCAGGAGATTGCAATGTCAGACAAGCTTACCCTCACCCTTGATTCCGGCGATGTCGTCATCAAGCTACGTCCCGATCTCGCGCCGGGCCATGTCGCCCACATCACCGAACTGGTCGGCGAAGGTTTCTATGACGGGCTGACGTTCCACCGCGTCATCCCCGGCTTCATGGCGCAGGGCGGATGCCCCAACGGCACCGGCATGGGTGGCTCGCCCAAGCCTGACCTCAAGGCCGAATTCAACGCTGAGCCGCACGTCCGTGGCGTGTGCTCGATGGCGCGTTCGTCCAGTCCGAACAGCGCCAACAGCCAGTTCTTTATCTGCCTGGATGATGCGCGCTTCCTCGACAAGCAGTACACCGTCTGGGGCGTGGTCGAGAGCGGCATGGACCATGTCGATGCCCTGCCCAAGGGCGAGCCCCCGCGCGAGCCGGGCAAGATTGTCAAAGCGGTGGTAAGCTGAAGAATCAGCACGTTACTTGAATAAGCCTTGAGAACAATCCTCCCTCAAAAAGGGGGGTTAAGCTAGCCAAAAACGACCGTACCGGACTCGACTCCGTTGCAGCCTTTTGGTGACGACTTTGCATTGCTCGAAAGCTGCCATTGCCATGCGGGTCGTAACGACCTGGATGGGCACATTTGCGACATAGGGCGGCTTGGAAGTGAAAGGTCGTAATGCAATGCAAAACAGACAGCGGCAAAGGTTGCGAGAAGCATGAAAAGCACTCACAGAAGGTCAATGAAATTTATCCGTTCTTTCCTTCTGAGGCTGATCGCCGCCTTGTTGCTTCCACTGAGCACCTCATCCGCGCAGGCCAATGTCGAATATCAAGCGAAGCTGGTTGCGATTACCTTCGACGACCTTCCGTTTGCGAACGCCTCTAAGCAGACACAAGTCGATGCCGCTCACGCGAACGCGGCCATTCGACGGACGTTGGTTCACTGGAGAGTTCCCGCAACGGGTTTTGTGACGGAGAAATCCGTCCAAGCACTTGCGGAGGTCGGCGCGCCACTGCTGCGGGCGTGGTTGGAGGCAGGTTTCGACCTTGGCAATCACGGTGCCACGCACGCCGACAGTAACATTCTGGATATCGACGGAGTTAGCCGAGAGATTGTAGAAGGAGAGGCGACGATAGCTCCGCTTGCCAAGGCATACGGACGACCACTCACCTTTTACCGGTTCGCATATAATCACGTCGGGGACACGGACCAGAAGCGCTCGGCTATTGAGCATCTGTTGGCAGAGCACGGCTACCGCTTAGCTGCTTCTACAATCGATACTTCTGACTACATGTTCGACCAAGCCTATACCCGCGCGGCAAATGATCACGCCATGCGTCGGCGGATTGAGCGGGCCTATTTAGATTATAGCCGGAACCAAATTCGCTACTATCAAGCGCTGAACAAGCAGGTGCTAGGTCGCGAGCCGCCCGCGATATTGCTGCTGCACTTGAACCGGCTGAATGCGGCAGCTCTAAATCAACTGCTGTCAATCTTCCGCTCTGAAGGCTTCCAGTTCGTTTCCCTGTCCGATGCGCAGGCAGATGATGCGTATAGGATTAGCCCTACAATCACGACGCGCTTTGGCCCAATGTGGGGCTACCGTTGGGCACGTGAGCGAGCGGTTCGGATCGACGGGTCAAAGGAGAGCGAGCCACCTGAGTGGCTACAAAAGTTCGCCGAAACTGGTGTTGCAACCGGGGGGCTTTGACACGTGATCCGATAGCGACTTCGAACCTATCCTCCCGATGGCTACTTGAGTGATTTCCACCCCAATTCGGACATTGGATTGATTTACACCGAAGGGCAGCAACGGCCCGATCTCGGCGATAGATCGAATGTCCGTATTACCCGCTTGCTGCTCGAAACCGGCCAATCCAATCCCAATCCAAATACCACAATCGGTGGCTTGCGATCACAGGTCCGTGTACACGCTGTGCCAATAGCTTACCCCTCCAAAAGGGGAGGATTAGATTCGCCAAAAAGCGGCTTCAAAGCCCCGCTTTAAGCACCCAATCATGGAAGATCCGCACTGGTCGGCTCTCCAGATCGCGCGGGCGGCAGATGAACCAGTAAGAGTAGGGGCTTTCGACCTCGATATTGAACAGCCGCGCCAGACGTTTATCATTGGCGCGGCGAAAATGGTCGTCGTGCATGATCGCGATGCCAAGTCCCTGTGCGGCTGCTTCCAGGATCAGCTGGCCAGAATCGAAGCGATCGATTGCGGCTGGCTGAAGCTTGGACAGGCCCATTGCATCCTTCCAGGCGTCGAAACTGTCGGGCAGATTGTCATGTATCAGGAAAGTCTGCTTTGACAGCTTGGCCAGATCGGGGTCTGGGCCGATTTCTTCCGCCAATTTTGTCGATGTGAAGGCAAAAACGCGGTTGCGATCCAGCCGGACCGAATGAAGTGACGGCTCAGGGTCGCGCGACAGAATGATCGCGGCGTCGAGCGTATCGCCAACTCGGTCGCTGAGATTGCGGCCCGTATCGATGTCGATATGCAGTCTCGGATGCAGCGTGCGCAGTTCCAGCAGACGCGGGAACAGGCGCTGTTCGCCAAACAGCGATGGCACGCCCAGATGCAGCCGCAACACCGCACTACTTTCCATCTGCGATTCGACCGCCAGCGCCAGTTCTTCCAGCTTGGGTGCGACCGCATCGTAAAAAGCCTGGCCGTCCTCGGTCAGCTTCATTGCCTGGTGCTGGCGCGTGAACAGGCGCTTGGCAGTGAAATCTTCGAGCGCGCCGACCCGGCGCGACAGCGCCGATGGGCTGAGCCCGAGCTCATTGGCCGCCGCCTTGGCTGAGCCGAGGCGGACGATGCGCACGAATGCCTCAAGGGCGCGCAGGGGGGGGAGACGGCGGGTGGACATTGGCTCAGGCTTCGCCAACAGGCTCGCTGGGCGGGTGAAGCCGCATCCGGGTGACGTGGCGTTCGCTGCCCTCGGTAATCTCTATCCGCCAGCCGCTGGCATGGGTCAGGATCGCGCCGGGAGCAGGGACTTGCCCGGCCAGCACAAAAGCAAGCCCGCCCAGCGTGTCGACCGATTCCTCCACCTCGGCGAGGCGCGGATCGATGCGTTCGGCGACGTCTTCGAGCTCGGCGCGCGCGTCCGCATCCCACATGCCGCCTTCCAGCGGCACGATCAGATCGGTCGGGGCATCGTCATGCTCATCTTCGACATCGCCGACGATTTCCTCGACCAGATCCTCGAAGGTAATGATCCCGTCGGTGCCGGAATATTCATCGACTACCACTGCCAGGTGTACCCGGCTGGCGCGCATATCCGCCAGAACATCGAGCGCGCCGCGCGCCTGGGGCACAAACAGCGGCTGACGCATCAGGCTTTTCCAATCCTTGGGCGGCGGCTTGCCCGACGCGAGGAAGGGAAACACATCCTTCATCAGCATCATGCCGACCACTTCATCGAGCGTTTCGGCATAGATCGGCAGGCGGCTGTGGCCGTGCTGGGCGAAGGCAGCGATTACTTCTTCCCAGCTCGCGGAGGAGGGCATGGCGATGATTTCGCCGCGCGGAATCGCGACGTCGTCGGCATTGTGTTCGCTGAAATGGAGCACGTTACGCAGCATTTCGCGTTCGAGCGGCGAGAGATCGCCGTCGCTGCCGCTCGAATCGCCGCCATCGTCTTCATGCTCGTCGATTGCCTCTTCGAGCTGGGCGCGTAGCGATTGCTCGCCGTCGCCGCGCAGAAAAAGCCTGCGCACAGCGCGCCACAGCGGGCTGCTACTGTCCGCTTCGCCGGAAGCAGGGCCATGATCGGCCATGGATATTCTCAAACCCCTCAGTCAAATGGTGCATCGCAATATGGATTGCCTATGCCCATTGACGCAAGCGCCTTTATTTCCAGCGCCTCCATTTCGGCGGCACCTTCGGGTGATGTTTCGTGATCGTGGCCAGCGAGGTGCAGCAGACCGTGGACGATGAGGTGCGCGGCGTGGTGTTCGAGCGGGACGTTCTTTTCGGCGGCCTCGCGGGCGCAAGTCTCGATGGCGAGAGCAATATCGCCCAGCAATTCCGGCGGCCCTGCCGTGGTTAGTGCAAGCAAGTCCGCGCGCTCGATCATCGGGAAAGACAGCACATTGGTCGGCATGTCCTTCCCGCGCCACTCGCGGTTGAGCACCTGGACTTCGGCGTCGGATGTGAACAGCAGGCTGGCGGAAAGCCGCGGATTGGCGAGTTCGGAGGCTGCATCGCTCGCGGCGCGCGCGGTTGTTTTGGCAAGCTCCTCCCAGTCAGGCAAAGCCGGCCAGGAATCCTCGATCGAGATGTCGAGTGTAATTATAGCCACATCCGCGCTGGCCGGGTCAGGCGTCCTTGCCTTCATAAGCCTCGACGATCCGGCCGACGATGGGATGTCGTACCACGTCGGAGACAGTGAAGCGCACTGTAGCTATGCCATCGACACCCTCGAGCCGCCGCACCGCATCGGCCAGACCGCTGTGCTCCACGCCGCCCGGAATATCGACCTGCTTCGGATCGCCGCAAATGACCATGCGGCTGTTCTGGCCGAAGCGGGTGAGGAACATCTTCATCTGCGCCTGGGTGGTGTTCTGCGCCTCGTCGAGGATGATGAAGCTGTCAGCCAGCGTCCGTCCACGCATGAAGGCGATCGGCGCGATCTCGATTTCGCCGCTGGCGATGCGCCGTTCGACCTGTTCGGGCGGCATGCAATCAAACAGCGCGTCGTAGATCGGGCGCAGGTAGGGATCGACTTTCTCCTTCATGTCGCCGGGCAGGAAGCCGAGCCGTTCGCCCGCTTCGACTGCCGGGCGCGACAGGATCAGCCGCTGCACCGAGCCGCTGATCAACTGGCTGACAGCCTGGGCCACGGCAAGGTAGGTCTTGCCGGTGCCCGCCGGGCCGAGGCCGAAGATGATGTCCTGCCGGGCCAGCGCCAGCATATAGTCGATCTGCATCGCCGAGCGGGGCACGATGGTCTTTTTGCGGGTGCGGATCATCACCCCGGGCGCATCCTGGCCGCCGGAAATTATCCCTTCGAGCGTCGGTTCGGACGACATCACGATCAGCGCATCCACTGCGCCTACGTCAAGCTCCTGTCCCTGCCGCAGCCGCTGGTGCATGCCCTTGAGGACATCGCGGGCGCGGGCGACAGCATCCTCGCTGCCTTCGATCTGGATGCGGTTGCCGCGGGCGGCGATGTAGACCCCGAGCCTGTTCTCCAGCAGCACCAGATTGGCATCGAATTGCCCGAACAGGTCGCCCAGCACGGCGGGCTCGTCGAATTCCAGCTCGGCGCGAGCGCGCGGCGGCAGATTGGGGTGAAATTGCGCCATATTCTGGGCACGTGTTGGTTTGCGGGACATGCGCTCCTTTCGGGTCGGGCTGGCTTTTGCCGCAGTTGGAAGAGCGGGGCCCGATTCGGAAGATATGCCTCTCGTGTGGCTGTGCAAAGCGGCGTTTTTATTTCATATGTGCAAATGTTGCCGCAGTGCACAAATCATCGGATGCGGCGGACTCTGGGCTTGGCCAAGCAGCAGCTTGCGTTTCGCCTGCCTTGCCGCTATGCGCCCCGCTTCCTTTTCAGGCCGGTCGGAACCGGCCACAGTGAAAGCAATGTGCGATGAAAGCCGAAATTCACCCGGATTATCACATGATCAAGGTGCAGATGACCGATGGCACCATGTTCGAGACCCGCTCCACCTGGGGCAAGGAAGGCGATACGCTGGTTCTCGAAATCGATCCCACCTCGCACCCGGCTTGGACCGGCGGCACCCGCCAACTCGATTCGGGCGGCCGCGTTGCGCAGTTCAACAAGCGCTTTGGTGGATTGACGCTCAAGAAAAACTGAGCCGCTATGGCCTTTTGAAGGCCAGCGCAGTCAGCTATTCGAATTCGAATTGATCAGGTCGTGCCATGGCTTGTTGCCAGGCGCGACCGGTCGCATGAATTCCAGCCCGGCCGATTCGTCGCGCACCCAGCGGACAATCGCCAGCAGCATCGGCGTATCTTCCAAGGCGACGCCGACAAAGCTGCCGATGCGCAGCCAGCCAGCCGGCCCCCTGATGTTGCAACCATGCGTCGAAACATTGGCGATGGTCATGGCTGCGCTGTCGCCGCGCGATGACGTGACAAGTGCTTTGGCATGGACGCGCGAGCGGTGGACCTTGCGTTGACCGCGCAGCACAGCTTCCCTGATTGACCCGATCCGCGCGAGTATTCTCACCATCTGCCTCACAACCTTGCAAACCCCTCAGCGTGGGATTTGTGGCGGTAACATAGGGAAATTGGGGTTAAGATCAGGTAAGCGGCTGGCAAGCAGAATGCTCTGCGCCCCTTCAGCCCCAAGGCCGCTCACGATACCAGCGGGTGATGACATATTTGGCGCCCTTGCGAACCGGCATGCCATGGTGGAGTGTTGCAGGATTGCCCTCGCCGTTCGGCAGGCGGTTATTCCAGGCAAGCAACGTGCCCTGTTCCGGCTGGAACGTGCGGCCCAGTTCGGGAAAGCGGGTGCCTCCGCCCGCTGCAACACTGTTGAGATAGACCATGAAGGTCCAGCTGCGCTGGCCGGATGTGGTGCAGTATTTCGCAAAATCCGCCCCGTCCGGCTCGAAGAAATCGGTATGCGCCTTGAATTCCTGTCCGATATCATAGCGTTGGCCCTGGCATGGCTCGCCGTGCTCCGGAGCGATACCCGATATCCAGGCAAGCTTGGCGTTGAGTGCGATGACCAGCGGATTGCTAGACAAGAGATCGCACGTTTCGCTAGTCCGGAAATAGTTGTCGCCATTGGCGTCGGCGATGGTCGAGGGACGGCGATCCACGTCGATCTGCGCGATCAGCCCGGTACATTCGACCGGAGTCAGGAAGTGCCGCAAACTGAACAGCTCAATCTTGTCCGAAAGCTCGCGCCGCATACCCGGGAAGGCCAGCAAATGTTCGGCGGAAGACTCGCCCGGATTGGTCATGGGGCGACATTAGCGGGTCATTCCGCAATTTTCACTTCCCATCTGCGCTAGGCTGTGCAAATGCGCCCTCCCGCATCTGGCGCAGCTTTGGCGCACAGGAATTCGCGCGTTTATGGCGATCGTAGCTCAGTTGGTTAGAGCGCCGGTTTGTGGTACCGGAGGTCGTGGGTTCGAACCCCATCGGTCGCCCCATTCGCGCTCCCGCCCAGCGATCATGCAGCCAGAGGCAATTTGCGCGTGACAGCCTTCTGGAAGACGCCGGATTTCGACGATCACGAAATGGTGCAACTGGTGCGAGACCGGGCCAGCGGGCTGACCGCGATCCTGGCGCTGCATTCGACTCACCTCGGCCCCGGCGCGGGCGGAACCCGTTTCTGGCATTATGGCGAACCCGAAGGTGCGATGCGCGACGCACTGCGGCTGTCGCGCGGGATGAGCTACAAGAACGCCATGGCCGGCCTGCCGATGGGCGGCGGCAAGGGCGTGATCCTGGCGGGCGCGGACCGCACCAAGACGCCAGAAATGCTCGCCGCTTTTGGCGATGCGATCGAGGCCCTGGGCGGCCGGTATGTTTGCGCCGAAGATGTCGGCATGACCGAAGCAGATATGGTCGCGATATCCCTGCGAACCGAGCATGTGACCGGGCTGCCCGCAGCCGACGGAACCGCAGCGGGCGGCGATCCGGGGCCATTTACCGCGACGGGCATCTATCTCGGCATCAAGGCGGCAGTGCTGCACAAATTGGGCAAGGATAGCCTAGCGGGGCTGCATGTCGCAGTACAGGGCTGTGGCAGTGTCGGCAGCGGTGTGGCCCGCCATCTGGCAGCTGCCGGGGCCCGCCTGACGCTCGCTGACCTCGACGAAGGGCGCGCGGCGCGGCTCGCCGCCGAGCTTGGCGCTGCGCATGTGCCTGCGGACGGAATCATGGACGTGACCTGCGATCTGTTCAGCCCCAATGCGCTTGGCGCGATTTTTGACGATCGGGGCGCGGCGCGGATCAATGCGCCGATCGTCGCCGGGGGAGCCAACAACCAGCTAGCCGGTCCCGAACACGGACCCGCACTTGCGGCGCGCGGCATTCTCTACGCTCCCGACTATGTCATCAACGCTGGCGGCATTATCGCTGTGACGCTTGAATATCTGGCGCGCCGCAGTGGCGCGCATTGCGCGATTGCCGAAGTGCAGCGCCGGCTTGAGGAGATCCCCGGCAGGCTATCGGCGATTTGGCAACAGGCCGAATCAAGCGCGGTATCTCCCGATCGGGTCGCCGATTTGATGGCGCAACGGTTGATAGGGCGCTAAGCAACGGCATGAACCGCGAAATCCTGGACCAGTGGCAATTCGTCTATGCTGCCTATGCGCTGGGCGTTGGCGGTACTCTGGCGACTGTCGCCTGGTCTTGGCTATCGATGCGCCGCGCCGAAGATCGCCGCGACAGGGCCCGCGAGAAATGAGCGCGGGAGTCGTCCGTGATTAGGGCCAAGCATCAGCGGCTGGTGCTTATCGCGCTGGCGATGGCGGCGTTGATTGGCGCGGGCCTGCTGGCCAGCTGGGCGCTGCGCAATCAGGCGAGCTATTTCTATGTGCCCAGCGAACTGCGCGCCCACCCGCCAGCGCTGGACCGGGCGGTGCGGCTGGGCGGCATGGTTGAACGCGGCTCGATCCAGACTGAGGCGGACGGGGTGACCACGGCCTTTATCGTCAGCGACGGCAAGGTTAGTGTGCCGGTGCGCTTCAAGGGCATCGCGCCCTCGCTGTTCGTCGAAGGCTCGGGCGTCGTCGCGGAAGGCAAACTGGCTGGCGATGGCACCTTCATCGCCGATAACCTGCTCGCCAAGCATGATGAGAAGTACGTTCCGCGCGAGATGAAAGACATGAACTCTGCTCAGGCGAAGCAGGTGGTCGCGGCAACCAAATGATCCCCGCGCTGTTCGCTTTTGCGGCAGCACTGCTGGCGGCGGGTTGGAGCGCCATTCGAACTTCGCGCCGCATGGCCCGGCTGTGGGCGGCGGCGGCATTGACTGCGCTGGCATGCGCCAACGCCTGGCAGATCTTGCAACAACCTGGGCCCTGGTTGCCCTATCGCGAGTTCGGGAGCGCCGGCGGCACTATTGCGGTCGTACTGTGGACTTGCGCTCTGGCGCTGGTTCTGCGCGCCAGGCAGCGCGGATTTCAAGCGGGACTTGTCGTTCTGGCGTGCGGCGCTGTGGCATTCGTTTTTGGTCTGGGTGCTGGCGTTGTCGGCAACTCTGGCAGCGAGCGCGCCCAAATATGCCCGGGCGCACCTGTATCGTTGCAGGACCGGACAGCCACATTGCGCGCAGTCCAGCCAGTGCTCGGCGCAGATTATACCGGCGTTCAGGCCGAGGTCGAGCTCCGCTTCGCCGACGGCGTTGTGGCGACAACCCGCCCCGAATGGCGCGAATATGTGACGCTAAACCCGGGTCCGCTTGCTGGCTCCCAGACTGTGGGACGATGGAACGGCGAACTGCTTGTCGAGTCTGTTGCCCACCGCAATTCACCGGAATGCGCAGACCTGGTGCTTGAGTGGCAGGCTTTTGCCCAGTTGCTGCGGTACGGCGCGTGGGCCAGCCTTCTCGGGGCGTTGATACTGCTGACCGACGCCCTGCGAGCCGTCTGGTGGCGGATCGGCGCGCGCGGGCGGATCGCCATGCGGCGTGAGGACCAGGCGCGCGCTGCCATGCGGCCCCATCCATTCAGCTTGGGGTGGAAGCCGCTCGTTTTGGCGCTCGGCTGCGGCATTTTCGCTCTCGCCTGGCAAGCCGCGCTGCACCCGACGGATTCTCGGCCCTCGCGCGGTGCAGTCAACGGCGCGTCCCTGATCGCGGCGCGGCAAGCTTTGTTCGGAGGCCCGCATCTGAATAACCGCTGGCAGGTTATCGCCGATGCCCTGGTGCGGCATGGCCAATTTGGCGAGGCGGCGCAGGTTCTGGAGGGGGCTGTCGTCAAAGATCCGCGCAATGCCGAAGCCTGGCTTGCTCTGGGCGATGCGCTTTATGGCCATGCGGGCGGCAGGATGGGGGCAGCGGCGGAGCTGGCTTACACCCGCGCCGACAGGATTGCACTTCCACCGTCTTCCGCAAGGTCACTGGTAGCGAGCGCTATGGCCCGTTCCGGCCGCGAAAGTGCCGCGGCGGAATGGCTCTGCCGGCGCTATGTGCCCTGTCGATAATGACCCGACTAACGCGATTGCGACGGGTAAACCATGCTGCTAAGCGCAGCGGCACCGCAACCTGCTACCAGGCGGCAGATATCGCTCCATCCGGAGACAGGGCGCAAGCATGAGCAATTCGGTCGAAGGCGGCGCGGAGAATTCCCCCGAGCTCGCTCAGGGAACGCCCAGTTCAGTGGTCGATGACGGCCACGGCCATCATCAGGGCAGCGTGCTCAAGATGGCGGTCGGCGCGATAGGTGTGGTTTTCGGGGATATCGGCACCAGCCCGCTCTACGCCATGCGCGATACTTTTGCCGGGCATCATCCCTTGCCGCTCGACCGGCTGCACGTGTTCGGCATCGTCAGCCTGATGTTCTGGTCGATGATGATCATCGTGACCCTGAAATACGTCTCCGTGATCATGCGCGCCGACAACAAGGGCGAGGGCGGATCGCTAGCCCTGCTGGCGCTGATCAACCAGAATGTCGCCGGCAAGACCTGGTCGGCCGGGATCGTTCTGCTCGGTGTTTTTGCCACCTCGCTGTTCTATGGCGACAGCATGATCACACCGGCGGTATCGGTGCTGGGCGCGATCGAAGGCCTTGCGGTTTACAAACCGGGGCTCGAGCAGCTGGTTGTGCCGTTGGTCGTTGGCATTCTTGTTTTCCTGTTCTTCATCCAGAGCCGCGGCACAGCCAAGGTCGCCAGCCTGTTCGGGCCAGTGATGTTAACCTATTTTGCCGTTATCTCGGTGCTGGGGAGCCTAAGCATCGCGCAGATGCCTTCGGTGCTGGAGGCGCTCAGCCCGCACCATGCCGCAGCGATGTTCATCAACGATCCTCTCAAAGGCTTTCTTGCCATGGGCTCGGCAGTGCTGGCGGTGACCGGGGCCGAGGCGCTCTATGCCGATATGGGCCATTTTGGCCGCCCGCCCATTCGCCTGTCGTGGCTCTGGTTCGTGTTGCCGGCGCTGGTGCTCAACTATTTCGGCCAGGCCGCGCTGCTGATGCGCAATCCCGCCGCGATCGAAAGCCCGTTCTATCTGCTTGCGCCGGGCTGGTTCCAGTGGCCCTTGCTGGTCATCGCCAGCATGGCGGCGGTGATCGCTTCGCAAGCGGTGATCACGGGGGCATTTTCAGTTACGCAGCAGGCGATCCAGCTCGGCTTCATGCCGCGCATGGCTATCAAGCACACCAGTGTCAGCGCCGGGCAGATCTATATCCCGGTGATCAATTTCATGCTGATGATCGCGGTGATAATTCTGGTGCTGATGTTCCAGCGCTCGTCGAACCTGACCGCAGCTTATGGTATCGCGGTGACCGGCGCCATGGCGATCGACAACTTCCTGCTGGCAGTAGTGCTGTTCCATCTGTGGAAATGGAAGCCGTGGCTGTCGGTGCCGTTGCTGGCATTGTTCTTTACGCTCGACCTGGCATACCTCGGCGCGAATTTCACCAAGATTCCCGATGGCGGCTGGGTGCCGCTGGCCATGGCCGGGGTGATTTTTACCTTGCTGACAACCTGGTCGCGCGGGCGCGCGCTGATGCGGCAGAACATGACCGAAGGGACGATTCCGGTCGAAGTCTTCGCCAAGAGTGCGCATGGCAGTGCGACGCGGGTGCCCGGCACGGCGATCTTCATGGCATCGACCAACAAGGGCGTACCTTCGGCGTTGCTGCACAATATCAAGCACAACAAGGTGCTGCATGAACGCGTCGTGATCCTGACCGTGGAGACCCAGGATGTGCCCTATGTCGATGAAGCAGAGCGATTTGCCGCCAAAGACATGGGCAATGGCTTTTACCGGCTGACCATGAAATATGGCTTTCTCGAGGAAACCGACGTTCCGGAAGCCCTTAAGCGGGTCAAGATGTGCGGCGAGCCATTCGAGATGATGAAGACCAGCTTCTTCCTTTCGCGCCAAACCCTGATCGCCTCGGCCAAGCCGGGCATGGCGCTGTGGCGCGAGAAGCTGTTCGCTTGGATGCTGCGCAATGCAGCCAGCGCGATGGAATTCTTCCGACTGCCGACCAACCGCGTGGTCGAGCTCGGCAGCCAGGTCGAGATCTGACCGCTTGGCGGCGACAGTCCGCCTCGGCGATCCCGGCTTCGCAGTGTTGCCGCGCCGCGGCTGGCGCTCGCTGGCATTGGCGGCAGGGCTCGGGCTGGCGTTTGGTGGCTATATGGCGCTGGCGGATCGTTTCGTTTTTGCCGGGGCAATTCCCGCTGTGCAGCGCATCATGCTGGCGCAATATCCACTATCGGAGCGTCTCCTGTTCTTTGTGCGCGGGGC